>CAKTZW010000202.1 GCA_934636065.1 uncultured Labedella sp. | reverse complement strand
CCCCCACACCGTGTGAGCGCTCGGCACGCCGCGGCGCCGGTCGGCGTGATCCATGACGTCGTCGTGATAGAGCGAGGCGAGGTGCGTGATCTCGATCGCTTTGGCGGCGGTGACGACGTCCTCCGTGGCGCCGTCGCCGAGCTGGGCGGTGAGCAGAAGCAGCATCGGGCGGACGCGCTTGCCGCCCGCTTCGAGCAGGTAGCGGCTGGTGGCGTCGGCGAGGTCGTCGGTGAAGCTCAGTTCCGCGGCGAGGCTCGCTTCGACGGCGTCGAGCCCCTTCTCGATGGCGGAGAGCAAACGCTTCGTCTCGGGGGTCGCGAACATCCGTTCGGCGAGCCCCAACTGCTTGGACAGGCTCGACCCTCGCGTGGGGGCGCTTGGATTCACCCCTCCAGCCTATCCGAGCGGCCATGCCACCGATCTCCCGTTGCGAGAGCGGCGGCGGCACCACAGGGCGTGAGGTGTCGCGTTCCGTTCCTCTGAGCGCCGCGGACGGAACGAATCGCGACACCTCACGGCTCTAGAGCGGCTTCTCCTCGATGCCCCACGGGGAGTCGTAACCACCGGGGGCCGGCGCGGCGAGGAGGTCGAGGAACGGCTTCGCAGGGAAGGCCTCCGGCCCGAGCACCCCCGTGCCGGACCACACGCCCGTCGCGAGGAGCTCGAGGGCGATGACCGGGTTGATCGCCGTCTGCCAGACGACGGCCTGCGAGCCGTACTCCGCCATCGTCTGCTCGTTGTCGGCCACGTGGTACAGGTACGTCGATCGCGGCTCGCCGTCCCGTCCGGTGCCGCGCACCCAGACGCCCGCGCACGTCTTCCCCGACATCCTGTCGCCGAGCGTGGCGGGGTCGGGCAGCGCGGCGGCGACGACGTCGCGCGGCGCGACCGGCGCCCCCTTCACCATGACGGGCTCCGTCTTGTCGAGACCGAGCTTGTGCAGCGTCTTCAGCACGTCGATGAACTCGTCGCCGAGCCCGTACTTGAACGTGACGCGCTTGGCCTTCGTCCAGCGCGGCATGAGGAGCACCTCCTCGTGCTCCACGTTCACGCACTCGACGGGGCCGATCCCCTCGGGGAAGTCGAAGACCTCCGGCTCGCTGAACGGCGCGGTCGTGTACCAGCCGCGATCCTGCTCGAACACCACCGGCGGGTTGAGGCACTCCTCGATGGTCGTCCAGATCGAGAACGACGGGGCGAAGTCGTAGCCGGCGACCACGAGGTTCGCGCCGTCGCGCACCCCGAGCTCGTCGATCTCGCTGAACAGTTCGTCCTCCGCGTACCGCGCGAAGACGTCGGAGAGCCCGGGCTCGACACCGATGCCGACGAGCGCGAGCCGCCCCTCAGCCTCCCACTCCTCGGCCTTCGCGAACTGCTCGTCCCCGAGCTTCACGCCCGTCTCGACGTACGGGTTCTCGGGATGCGGCTTCGACAGGCTCATCGCCATGTCGAGGTAGGTCGCCCCCGCCGCGAAGGCACCGTCGAAGATCGGCATCACGAAGCGGGGGTCGACGGCGTTGAGGACGTGAGTGACCCGGTGCTCGCGGATGAGGGCGGCGACCGAGTCGGCGCTCGACGCGTCGACCTGCGCGGCGACGAGCCGCTCGTCACCCACCTCCGCGACGAGGGTCTCCGGCCGCGCCGGGTCGTAGTCCGCCACGACGAGGGCCTCGAAGAAGTCGCGGCGGACGGCGATGCGGACGGCGGCCGAGCCGACTCCGCCGGCGCCGACGATGAGGATCCTGACGGTCATGCTGTGAACTCCTTGGTGGGACGGGTCGGGCGGCGGCTGCAGAGGCTCACGTGAGGCCGCCGTCGACGGAACGACCGGGCGGGAGCACGGGCTCCTCCGGGACGAGGACGCCGGTCTCACGGTTGAGCGACTGGCCGCGGAAGAAGGGTCGCGACTCGGCGAACAGCGCCCACACGACCATGAGCACGACGCCGAACGCGAGCGAGCCGACTCCGATCACGAAGGTGCCGCCCACGCCGAACAGCACCGTGTACCCGTACTCGGGGTCGAACATGTCGATCGCCGACTGCACGAACGCATAGGTCAGCATGAGCGCCCCGAGAAGCGGAAGGAGTCCCTTGAACACGAAGTCGCGGCCGGATCGGAGGAGGTCGCGACGGAAGAACCACGCGCACGCGAAGCCGGTGATGCCGTAGTAGAACGCGATCGCGAGACCCAACGAGAGGATCGAGTCCTGCAGGATGTTGTCGCTGATGAGCGTCATGCCGACGTAGTAGACGATCGCGACGACGCCCATCACGAGCGTCGAGAACGACGGCGTGAGGAAACGCGGGTGCACCGTGGCGAACCGGCGCGGCAGCGCCTTGTACGCGGCCATCGCGAGCGTGCCGCGCGCCGTCGGCAGGATCGTCGTCTGCGTCGACGACACCGCCGATACGAGCACGGAGACCACGAGCACGAACGACAGCGGTCCCAGCACGGGGTCCTTGAGCGCGAAGAACACGTCGTCGGCGTTCGCCTCGTTGCCGAGCCCCACGCCGGAGTCACCGAGGCCCGCGAACGACATCGCCGCGACGGTCACTCCGACGTACGTCACGAGCAGGATCGCCGTCGACAGGACCGCCGCGCGGCCGGGCGTGCGCTCCGGGTCCTTCGTCTCCTCGTTGAGGGCGAGGCACGTGTCCCATCCCCAGTAGATGAAGAGGGCGAGAAGGACGGCCTCGATGAAACCGGAGTAGTCGCTGAACGCGAGCGGGTTGAACCACTCGAGCGAGACGGGCGTCGCGTTCGGGGCGTCACCCGTTCCGACCTTCACGAAGGCGACGACCGCGAAGAGCACGAGCGCGACGTACTGGATGCCGAGCAGGACGTTCTGGATCTTCTCGCCGATCTCGACACCGCGGTAGCTCACCCAGCTCATCGCGGCGATGAAGGCGACGCCCGTCGCCGTCACGAGGGGCACGTTCTCGGCGAGGGAGCCGTCGCCCACGAGCAGCCAGAGGTACTGGCCGGCCACCTGGGCGAGGTTCGCGAGCACGACGATGCCCGCGATGGCTACCCCCCAGCCGCCGAGCCACCCGACCCACGGACCGAAGGCCTTCGTCGCCCAGGTGAACGTCGTGCCGCAGTCCGGGACCGCCCGGTTGAGCTCCCGGTACGCGAAGGCGATGAAGAGCATCGGGACGAACGCGATGATGAACGCGATGGGCGCTTGCGCTCCGACGGCCATCACGACGTAGCCGAGAGTCGCGACGAGCGAGTAGACCGGAGCGGTCGAAGCCAGGCCGATGACGACGGAGCCCCAGAGCCCGAGCGTGCCGGCGGCGAGGCCCTTGCCCCCGCCACCGCCGTCCGAGCCGCGTGTCCCGTCGCTCGAGTGCTGGGCTCCGGCCGCGACGGTGTGGCCCGGAGCGCTGTCGGGTGCGCTCATGTCCGCAACCTATTCGCGTCGGGAGGTCGTGTCAACGTGGACCGGGCGGGCTCGCGGTCCGCGCTTCCCGGTCGCCGCCTCGCGCTCCGACTCAGGCGGAGCGGTCGGGCTTCCGGCCGCGGTGCAGTGCGACGATGCCACCCGTGAGGTTGCGCCAGGCGACGTCGGTCCAGCCGGCCTCGCGCAACCAGCGGGCGAGCCTCGGCTGGGCCGGCCAGTCCTTGATGGACTCGTCGAGGTAGTCGTACGCGTCGGAGTTGGAGCTGACGACCTTCACGACGGTCGGCATGACCCGCTCGAGGTAGAAGTCGTAGAGTCCGCGGAACGCGCGGTTCGGCGGGGTGGAGAACTCGCAGATCACGATGCGGCCGCCGGGCCTGGTGACCCGGAGCATCTCGGCGATCGCCTTCTGCGGCTCCACGACGTTGCGGAGCCCGAAGGAGATCGTGACCGCGTCGAACTCGTCGTCCCCGAACGGCAGTGCCGTGGCGTCGGCCTCGACGAACTCGACGTTGCGGAGGTGCCCGTACTTCCGGCGCCCCACCTCGAGCATGCCGGGCGAGAAGTCGGCCGCGACGATGCTCGCCCCCGACGCGGCGAAGGCCGCGCTCGACGTGCCCGTCCCGGCGGCGAGGTCGAGGACGCGCTCCCCCGGCTTCGGGTCGACGGCGCGCGTCGTCGCGATGCGCCAGAGCCGATCGTTGCCCACCGAAAGGACGGTGTTGGTGCGGTCGTAGTGCGTCGACACCTCGTCGAACATCGCGGAGACCTGGCCGGGCTGCTTCGAGAGATCGGCTTTGCTGTTCACGCTCCGAGTCTAGGCGTCGCCCAGTCCCCCAGCCTGAGCGGGAGCAGGAGGCCGGGCACCCACCGGACCGGGTGGACACGAGGATCGCGGCGGCCGACACTGGAGCCATGGACGGGCAGGCGGGACGCCGGGCGGGAGGCACCGGCGCGGTGTGCGCCGCCGCTCTCGCCGTCCTCGCGGGATGCCTCGCGCAGCCTCTCGAGGCTCCGAACCCGAACCTGACCGTCGACCCGTCGATGCCCGCGCCGTCCGCGACCGACGCCGGCACGGTGCGGCCGCTCGAGGACGGCAGCTACCGGGCCGCCGTCTACGTCTCGGACGGCGCGGCGGCCGACGGGGAGCTCGCCGCCGGCTCGCTCGTCGATCTCGGCGATGGCTGCCTGGGACTCGACGCGGACGACGGCGAGCGCCACCTCGTCGCCTTCCCCGCCGGCACGACGCTCGAGAACGGGATGGTGTCACCGATCGGGATGGCACCCTTCGGGATCGGCCAGCCGTTGCGCTACGGCGGCGCCGCCGGCTCCGTCGACCGGCCGCGCTCCGCCCTCGCGCTCCCGGAGGGCTGCCCGGCGGACGTCTCGAGCGTGTGGTACTTCGTCGTGCCGAAGAGCGCGGGCGTCGACGGCCCGGCCGCGGACTAGCGGCCCGGAGTCACGAGCGCTGCAGCGCGGCGCCGTGACGGCGGAGCACGTGGTCACGGGTTCGTCGTTCGCGACCTCTGCGGACATGTCTCTGGTATCCACCCCGAGAAGGAGAGAGCATGACGAACGACATCGAGACCCTCATCC
>CAKTZW010000201.1 GCA_934636065.1 uncultured Labedella sp. | reverse complement strand
GCCGCGAGCAGGAGCAGCCCGGCGCCCACCCCGATGAGCGCGGGGCTGGGCGCACGCGGCACGATCACCCAGTACGGGAACTCGTCGGCCCGGTCGCCGAAGGGCTGCTCCTCGTCCAGGATGATGTAGCCGTCGGGCGCCTCGGCATCGGTCTCGCCGCTCAGCGCACTCGGGCGCGAGCGACCGCGCCCGAGCAGCACGTTGCGCGCCTCGACCGCCTCGCGAAACGCGTCCGCGCTGCCGCCGTCGACATCGGGGTGGGTGCGTCGTGCCCGAGCCGCGAACGCGTTCGTGACCTCGTGCGGCAGCGCCTCGACGGGGACGCCGAGCACCTCCGCCGCGCGTTCAGGGCTCACTCCGTCAGGCTACGTCCGTCACGACCGGAACGGGAGGTCGTTGCGCCGGGCCGGCTCGACCGGCGCCTCACCCGATGTCGAGCACCGTCTTGAAGGCGCCGTGCCCGGCCTCCCCCGAGAACACGGCGGGGAGCTGCTCGAGCGTCACCCGCTCGTCGACGAGCTCGGAGGGGCGGACGACGCCGTGCGCGCTCAGCCGCTGCGCCCGACCGATCCAGCGCATGACGTCCTCGGGATCGCGGTGGTGGAGATTGAGCACGCGCAACGCCCGGTAGTTCCACCCCTCCATCGGCACGGTGCGCATGCCGCCGCCGGACTGGTGGAAGCCCATGATGCCGAGGGTGCCGGCGATCCGTGTCAGGTCGCCCGCGAGTTCCAGCCCGCCCGCCGCCCCGGTCGCCTCGATGACGACGGGCGCGCCGTCGGGCAGCACGTCGCGCGCCTCGTCGGGGGTGAGGACCACTTCGGCGCCCCACGCGGCGGCACGCTCGCGGGCGGCCTCGCGCGGTTCGATCACGACGACGCGATGCCCACCCGCGACGAGGACGCGGAGCGTCAGCAGCCCCATGAAACCGGCCCCGACGATGGCGACGTGCGGAACGTGCGCGAGGTCGAGCATCTCGACTCCACCGATCACGCACGCGAGCGGCTCCGCGAGAGCCGCGTCGACGAGGTCGCAGTCCGGGTGGAGGGGCACCACGCGATTCCGGGGAACGACGAGCTCGTCGGCGTAGCCGTCCGTCACGTACGCGACGACGCGCGTGCCGACCGGGACGTCGTCGGCGCGGCTCTCGGAGACGATCCCGGAGACCTCGTGCCCGATCCGCTCCGGGAAGGGGCCGCGGGCCGCCGCGACGCGCGCCGTGTCGGAGTGGCACACGCCCACATGCGCGACGGCGATCCGGACGTGCCCGGCCTCGAGCGTCGGGGACGACTCCTCCACGACGCGGACCGTCTGCGGTCCGGACTCGATCAGATAGCGCATGGGATCGGCTCCTCCTCGATCGTCGTGGTCATTCGTCCAGCGCGTCCTGCACCGCGAAGAAAGCCGGCTTCGGCTCGTAGGCCTCCGTGAACATGAGCGGCAGCGCCTCTCCGAGCTCGTCCCACGAGTAGCGGTCGCTGAACCCGAAGACCGTCGTCCCCGTGCAGGCGTCGGTGGCGAGGCAGGCGTTCACGACGTCGGCGTAGACGTCGGCTTGGAGCTCGAGCTGCTCCTCGGAGTCGCCCTCGATCGTGACGTCGAGTTCGGTGATCCGCACGTCGAGACCGAGGTCGGCGAAGCGCTGCATGTTCTGCGCCACGCTCTCCATGTCGGGCGGGTTCGCCGCCTCCACGTGGAACTGCAGGCCGACGGTGTCGATCGGGACGCCGCGCTCCACGAAGTCGCTCACCATGTCGTAGAGGAAGTCCGACTTCGGCCCCAGTTCCTCAGCGCCGGTCTCGTTGTAGATCAGCTCGGCGTCGGGGTCCGCGGCATCGGCGACCTCGAAGGCGCGCTCGATGTGCTCCTCGCCGAGCACGTCGGACCACGGGGTCTCGGCGAATCGCGCCTCGTCCTCTCCCGTGTCGTCGGGGCCCCAGATGGCCTCGTTGACGACGACCCAGGAGTCGACGCTGTCCTCGTACCGATCGACGAGCGTGGTGATGTGCTCGTCGTAGACGTCGCCGAGAGCCTCGCTGTCGCCCGTCGCGGCGATGTCCATGACCCACTGCGGCAGCTCGAAGTCCCACACGAGGAACATCCCGGTGAGCTCCTGCTCGTGCACCGTGGCGTAGTTGACGCTCAGGTCGGCCGGAACGAGGAACCACCCGTCGTCCTCGCCCCGGGTCGTCGCCCAGTAGAACTCGGTGGGCGTCGCGCCGTTGAACTGCTCGCCGAGCATCGACTCGAAGCCGATGTCGTGGAGCGGCGGCCAGATGTCGAGGGCGCTCCCGATCGTGATGCCGCGCTCCTCGGCGAGCGCTCGCAGGGGGGTGCCGAGTTCGGGGTGCGTGGGAAGCGGCTGCGACGAGCCGAGCTCGAGCAGGTCGAGCGTGGATCCGGGTTCGAGGTGCGCGTAGAGGCCGACGGCCTCGTCGCCGGTGGCGAGGGCGGAATCGAGCTCGAGCACGACCGGCTCGGCGGAGCCGACGGTGATCTCGATGTCGGCGTCGTCCACCGTCACCGCGATCGGCTCGTCGGTCTCGCCGGCGACCTCCATTTCCTGAACCATGTCGCCGGAGTCGGTCTCGCGAGCTGTCCACTGTCCGTCCTCGGCGAGCAGCTCGACGGCGTGCCTCTCCTCGACCTCGCCCGGCCCGGCGACGACGAGCCCGCTCGCCGAGGTGCCGCCGGGCACGACCCGGCCGCTGATCGTCACGGGTTCGTCCGGTGTGAACGCTCCGCCCCAGATCGGCCACACGACGGTGTCCTCCTGCTCGCTGGCGAGCGAGACGGGGGAGTCGGGAAGCACGATCGGACGCAGGTCGTCCGAGACCGGGCTGGTCGGGGGAGTGGCGGTGGAGGTGCAGCCGGTGGCCGCCGTCACGAGCGACGCCGTGAGCGCGATGGCGGTCACGGGACCTCGTCGGACCGACGTCGCCCGTCGCTCGAACCGTGTCATGGTCTCGTCCCCTAACCCTTGATGCCGCTCATGGCGATGCCCTGCACGAACTGCCGCTGGAAGATGATGAAGATGATGACCATCGGCAGGGTCGAGATGACCGAACCCGACAGCAGCAGGCCCCAGTCGGTCTGGTTCTTCTGCACGAACATCGCGAGCCCGAGCGGCGCGGTGAACTTCGCCGGGTCCGACATGATGATGAGCGGCCAGAGGAAGTCCTCCCACGCGGCCATGAAGGTGAAGATCGCGGTCGCCGCGAGCACCGGCCGGCACAGCGGCAGCATGATGCGCGCGTAGACCATGAACTCCGAGGCGCCGTCGATGCGCGCGGCGTCGAGCAGCTCGTCGGGGATGCCCATCATGAACTGCCGCAGCAGGAAGATGCCGAAGGCGCTCACGGCGCCGGGCAGGATCAGGCCCCAGTAGGAGTCGAGCATGCCGTGACCGCCCTGGCCGAGGAGGTCGTTGCCGCCGAACAACGGGATGTGCTGGAGGATCAGGTAGTTGGGGATCATCGTGACCTGCGGCGGCACCATCATCGTCGCGAGGAACACGATGAAGATGGCGTCGCGGCCCGGGAACCGGCGCTTGGCGAAGACGAACGCGGCGAGCGAGTTGAAGAACAGCTGCAGGACGGTCACGGAGATCGAGACGAACGCGCTGTTGGCGAACCAGCGGACGGCGTCGGTCTGCGTGAAGAAGGTGATGTACCCGTCCCACGTCGGGTTCTGCGGGATCCACTTGGGCGGCCACGAGAAGATGTCGCCGGAGGTTTGGAACGAGGCGCTGATCAGCCACGCGAACGGGGCGGCGAAGGCGATGCCGCCGACGATGAGCACGATGTAGATCGGGATGTGGGCGATGCGCCGACGCAACAGCGTGGTGCGACGCGCACGGGTGCGGGGCTTCAGCTCGGGCTCGAGCAGCGTGACGGCCATCAGACACCCACCTTCCTGTTGATCCGCAGCTGGATGATCGTGAACACGAGCGTGATCGCGAAGAGGGCGAAGGCGAGCGTGCTCGCGTAGCCCATGTCGAAGAACTTGAAGGCCGCCTGGTAGATGTAATAGACCATCGTGGTCGTGCGCTCGACGGGGCCGCCGCGCGTCATGATGAAGATCTGGGTGAAGACCTGGAGCGATCCGATGACACCCATCACCGCGAGGAAGAGCGTCGTGTTGGCCAGCTGCGGGATGGTCACGTTGACGAACCGCTGCCAGGCGTTCGCGCCGTCGACCCGCGCGGCCTCGTGGAGTTCCTCGGGGACGCCCTGGAGACCGGCGAGGTAGATCACCATGGAGAACCCGACGCTCGCCCACACGCTCATGAGCACGACGGCCGGCATCGCGAGGTTCTGGTCGGAGAGCCAGAGCAGGGGCTCGCGGATGATGCCGAGCTCGATCAGGTAGTAGTTGATGAGCCCGAAGTCGCCGTTGTAGAGCCACTTCCAGATGATCGCGACGACGACGAACGGCGTCACCTGCGGCAGGAAGAAGATCGCGCGGAACAGGCCGCGGGCGCGGATCGCCTGGTTGAGCAGCAGCGCGATCCCGAGTCCGATCGCCATGCCGAGGGGCACCGACGCGCCCGTGAAGTAGAAGGTGTTGAGCACCGACCGCAGGAAGGTCTCGTCCTCGGCGAGCCGCGCATAGTTGTCGAAGCCGACGAAGGGCTTCTCGGGCTCGATGATGCTCCACTCGTGGAACGTCAGGTAGAACGCGAAGATCAGGGCGAAGACCGTAAAGAGCGAGAAGATGATCAGTCCCGGTGCCAGGAACAGGTAGGCGCTCCGCTCCTTGCGCATCCGGAACCACACGCCGCGCCGCCGGGGCGAGGGAGCGGGGGCCCGCTCCGACGTTCGCCGTGCCCGCTGAGGCGACTGCGGGGAACTCTCGCCCCCGTCCGGCCCGGAGGGCCGCTCCCGCGCGATCCGGTCGATGGCCATCGGGTTCCACCTTTCTCGACGTCGATGTCGAAGGTCTCCGCGTTGAGCGGGGCAGCCTCGCTGCTGCAGCTCTCAAAAGTATATAGCCGTGAAC
>CAKTZW010000200.1 GCA_934636065.1 uncultured Labedella sp. | reverse complement strand
CGGCCTGCTCCTCGCCCCCGCCGTGGCGGCCGGCCACTGGTCACACCGCATCCCCGTGATCATGCTGCTCGCCGCGCTCATCGGTGCCGCAGCGGTGTGGCTCGGGCTCCTGCTGTCGTGGCACGCGGGCACGGCAGCGGGGGCCTCGATCGCGGGGGTCGCGATCCTGCTCGCCGCCGTCTCGTGGGCGCTGCGCGGGGTCTCCGCCCGCGTCGCGGCGCCGGCCGCCGCCCCCGCCGCCGTCTGATCCCACCCCCGAAAGGACCTTCGTGCTCCACCGCTCCATCGCCGCCGTCGCCGTCACCACCGCTGCCCTCCTGCTCGCCGGGTGCACCGCGGCGGCCGACCGGCCCGCCGATCCGACCGAGACCGCCGGTGCCGCCGGTGACGGTCACGGAGCCGTCGCCGGTGCCGCAGAGGTGAGCGAGCCGCAGCTCGGTCTCACGACCGTCACACCCGACGGGATCGTGCACCACCTCGACCTGCTCGACGAGACGAGCGGCGAGATCGCGCGCGTGCCCGAACCCGCGTCAGTGTCGACGGACGGGCGCTATCTCTTTTCGGAGGGTGCCGACGGGCTCACGGTCGTCGACAGCGGTCGGTGGACGTGGGACCACGTCGATCACTTCCACTACTACCGTGCCGAACCGCGGACCATCGGTGACGTGCCCGGCTCGGGACCGACGACCGTGGCGACGACGAACTCGTCGACCACCGGGGGGACGGGCGTGTTCTTCGCCGGATCCGGTGAGGCCGTCCTGCTCAACACGGAGGCGCTCTCGAAGGGCGATCTCGTCGAGCGGTTTCGACTCGAGGTCGAGCCGCACGACGGCCTCGTCGTCCCGGTGGGATCCTTCGCTCTCGTGACGGACGTCCGCGACGGCGGGTCCGTGGCGTTGGTCGCGTACGACCCCGAGGGCGAACCCGTACCCGACCGCGCGCTCGATTGCGCGGCGGCGAGCGGCACGATCACCACGCGCGTCGCCGCGATCGTCGGGTGCGCAGACGGCGCCGTTCTCGCCACCGTGACGGACGGCGAGCTGGCGCTCGAGAAGATCCCCTACCCTGACGGCACGACGGCGCCCGCCGCGACCGCATTCGCGAACCGGGAGGGCCGGCCGACGGTCGCCGCGCTCGCCGGGGAGCGCGGGATCTGGCTTCTCGACACCCGCGAGCGATCCTGGACCCTGCTGCCGTCCCCCGCGCCGCTTCTCGCGGTCACCGCGATCGACGACGAGAACGAGCATCTGCTGGCCCTCGCCGCGGACGGTCGCGTCCTCGTGCTCGACGCCCGGACGGGCGAGCAGCGCGCCGCCACCGAACCGCTTCTCGACGCGACGCTCGAGGACTCGGCGGCGCTCGCCGGCGTCTCCCTCGTCGCAGACCAACAGCGGGCGTACCTCAACGCCCCACTGGAACGGCGGCTCTACGAGATCGACTTCGCGGACGGCGCCCGCATCGCCCGTGCCTTCGACGTCGGCACCGTCCCGGCCTTCCTCGCGGAGACGGGCCGGTGAGCGGGCGCTCGACCCTGCGGGGCACCGCCGCGCTCGCCGCCGGGATCGCGCTGCTGGCCGGTCTCGGGGGATGCGCCACGACGGGCGGCGACCGCCCCCTCGTCGTCGTCTCGACGAACATCCTCGGCGACGTCGTCGAGGAGCTCGTCGGCGACGAGGCGGAGGTCGTCACCCTCATGAAGCCCGATGCGGACCCGCACTCGTTCGAGATCTCCGCGAAGGAGGCGGCGCGCCTGCGCGACGCGGACCTCATCGTGTCGAACGGTCTCGGTCTCGAGGAGGGGCTGCAGCAGCACCTCGACGCCGCGGAGCACGAGGGCGTCGAGGGCTTCGTCGCGGGCGATGTCATCGACGTCCTCGACTACAGCGAGGGCGATGCGGCAGGCATGCCCGACTCCCACTTCTGGACCGACCCCGCGCGCATGATCGACGTCGTCGACGAGCTCGGACCGCGCCTCGCGGGGCTCGCCGACATCGATGCCGACACGGTCACGAAGCAGACGGGTGCCTACCGCGCGGAGCTCGAGACGCTCGACGACGAGATGAGCGACGCGTTCGGCGCGATTCCCGCGGAGCGTCGGGCCCTTGTGACGAACCATCACGTGTTCGGGTACCTCGCCGATCGCTTCGACTTCGACGTCGTCGGCGCCGTCATCCCCGGCGGCACGACGCTCGCCGCCCCGAGCGCGTCCGATCTCGCCGACCTCGTTTCGGCGGTCGAGGAGACGGGCGTGCCGACGATCTTCGCGGAGGCCTCGTCGCCCGACCGCCTCGTCCAGGCCCTCGCGAGCGAGGCCGACGTCGAGGTCGCCGTCGTCGAGCTCTACACCGAGTCGCTCACCGCCGCGGACGGCGGCGCTCCCGACTACCTGACCATGATGCGCGTCAACACGGAGCGCATCGCCTCCGGGCTCTCCTAGCCCGGCGCCACCGGAAGAAAGAGGAAACACATGAAGAGACGATCGATGCGTCGCCGCGGGGCGCTCGCGGTCGCGGCGGGGGCCGTCACGATTCTCGCTGCCTGCTCGTCGACCACGACCGCCGGCGACGGCGGGGGCTCGGGGGCGTCGCCTTCGTCCGCCGCGGAGGCGGGCGCGCGGGTCGCCGTGGCATACGAGGGCGGGATCCTCGTGCTCGACGGCACGACGCTCGAGACCGTCGCCGAGTTCGACTCGGAGGAGTTCACCCGTCTCAATGCCGCCGGCGACGACCGACACGTCATGGTGACGATGAGCGAGGGGTTCCAGGTCCTCGACACGGGGGCGGGATCGACCGACGAGCCCGAACTGACGGATCTCGTCTTCGATGCCGACACCCCCGGCCACGTGGTTCGACACGCCGGTATGACGCTGTTGTACGCAGACGGGACGAGCGACACGACGATCTTCGACCCGGCGGACCTCGCGGGCGCCGACGAGCTCCCCGAGACGCGCACCATCGAGGGGGTCGAAGCACACCACGGCGTCTCGATCATGCTCGAGGACGGCACGTTCCTCACCACCGTCGGCAGTGTGGACAGTCGCAACGGCGTCGTCGCTCAGGACGCCGAGGGGAACACGATCGCGGAGAGCGATGAGTGCCCGGGCGTGCACGGGGAGGGCACGGCCGCGAACGAGGCCGTCGTCTTCGGATGCGAGGACGGCGCGCTCCTCTTCGCCGACGGCGAGTTCTCGAAGCTTGACGCGCCCGATCAGCCGTACGGTCGGATGGGGAACGCGTACGTGAGCGAGTCGAGCCCCATCGTCGTCGGCGACTACAAGGACGACGTGGACGCCGAGGGGTACCTGCTCAGCGCAGTGACCCTCATCGACACCGAGGCGAAGACCAACGAGGTCGTCGACCTTCCGGAGGGCGTCGGCTACACCTTCCGCGACGTCGTGCGCGGCCCGGAGGACCTCGCGTACATCCTCGCGAGTGACGGGGCGATCCACGTCCTCGACCCCGAGACGGGCGAGCTCACCGAGTCGTGGCCCGTCGTCGAGGCGTGGGATGGTCCGGTCGAGTGGCAGGACCCGCACCCCGCCATCCAGGTGAACGGCGACATCGCATACGTCACCGAGCCTGCTACGAACCAGGTGCACGCCGTGGACCTGACGAGCGGCGACATCCTCGCGTCGGTCGAACTCGACGTGACCCCGAACGAGTTCGCCGTCGCCGCCGGCTGACCCGTCGTCTAGGCTCGGCGCCGTCCGCCCGACCCCACCGGTCCGGCGGACGGCGCCGTGTCGTCCGTCCGCCCGCCGATAGCCTGGGTCCGGCCGCTCATTCAGGTGGGCGGCCGACGACCGGATGGGAGAAGAGACCGTGACCGGAGCGCTCGAACTGAGGGACATCGCCGAATCGATCGCTCGGGAGGCTGGGGAGCTCGCTCTCACGCGGCGGTCGGAGGGCGTGTCGGTCGCCGCGTCGAAGTCGTCGCTCGAGGACGTCGTCACCGAGGCCGATCGCGAGGTCGAGGCACTCATCCGCGCCCGCCTCGCCGACGTCCGGCCGGACGACGCGTTCCTCGGCGAGGAGTCGGGTGCCGAGGGCGGCTCGACCGGGCTCACCTGGGTCGTGGATCCGATCGATGGCACCGTCAACTACCTCTACGGCATCCCCGACTACTGCGTCAGCATCGCCGTGGTCGAAGGCGACCCGGATCCGGCGACCTGGACGGCGCTCGCCGGGGTCGTGTTCGCTCCCGCCAGGCGGGAGCTGTTCCGCGCGGCGAGCGGCCAGGGTGCGTTCCGCGGTGACGAACGACTCGCCGTCGCCCCCGACGTGTCCCCGGAACTGGCCCTCATCGGCACGGGCTTCGGATACGCGGCGGAGAAGCGGGTCCGCCAGGCCGCTGTCGTGGGCTCGCTCATCGCCGAGGTGCGCGACATCCGCCGCATCGGGGCCGCGGCCCTCGACCTGTGCGCCGTCGCCTGCGGCCGGCTCGACGGCTACTACGAGTCGGGACTGAACCCGTGGGATCAGGCGGCGGGCGCTCTCATCGCGCGCGAGGCGGGCGCTCGGGTCGAGGGACGCGACGGTGGCCCGAGCGACCGTGACCTCACCATCGCCGCGATCCCCGGCCTCTTCGATTTTCTGCACGACCGCGTGGGTCAGGGATTTCCTGTCGGGTGAACAACGAGAAACAACGCGGGACCGGGACTTATGGTGGTCTTCGGTTGCGTGAAGAGCCGAAAACGAGGGCATCTCGCATTGGATTTCTGAGCGCAACCCCGTTATTCTTGATGAATTCGTTACACATCGGTGATGTTTAACGACCCGACAACCCGTTGTTCCGCCGCCGACCGAGGCGCATCATCCGCGCCCGAGGTGATCGTGCGCGCGTGCCCACTCGTTATAAAGGATCCATCGCTCCGTGCCAGCCAGCCTCCCCGGTGACGACGCGCCGCTCCGCCGCGCTCGTAACCGCCGCATCACTGCGGCCGACCCGATCGAGGCGAACCCGGATTCGAACGGCTCCGCCGTGCCGCTCGACACCGCGGCCCTCATCGTCGCCGCCCAGGCGC
>CAKTZW010000199.1 GCA_934636065.1 uncultured Labedella sp. | reverse complement strand
GGACGGGGATGTGGGGGAGATCGGGGCCGCGGGCCTCGTCCGCGTCGACGGCGCGATCGGCGTCCAGGGCGCGGTGCGCCTCGTCGTGTGCATGCGTCGACGCGGGGGTGCCGTTCGCGCGCGGGGGGAACGCGTCATCGTGCTGGTGGGGGGCCATCCGGTCACGATATCGCCCGATCCTGAACGCACCCAGCCGTCGTCGCCCTGGGCAACGCCGCACGCTCGGCGCAGCGGAGTGCACTACCGTAGGCCTGTGACTGGGTGGACGGAACCGTTGGGCCGCGGCGTGCTCTACCGTCTCTACGAGAAGCGCCTTCGGCGTGACCTCCGACCCGAGTCGCTGCCGCACCACGTCGCGATGATCATCGACGGCAATCGGCGCTGGGCCCGGCAGTCGGGCTTCGAGACGGCTGCGCACGGGCACCGCGCGGGCGCGGCGAAGATGCACGAGTTCCTCACGTGGTGTGACGACCTCGGCATCAGTGTGGTGACGCTGTACCTCCTGTCGAGCGACAACCTCACGAACCGACCGCCGGAGGAGCTCCGCGAGCTCATCGGGATCATCGCGGATCTCGCCGAGGACGTGTCGCACTTCCGTAACTGGCGCGTGCAGCACGTCGGCGACGCGTCTCGGCTCCCCGGCCAGCTGACCGGGGCGTTGGCGGCGGCCGAAGCCCGCACGTCCGATCGGTCGGGACTGCACGTGAATCTCGCCGTCGGCTACGGAGGCCGCCACGAGATCGTCGACGCGATGCGCGCGATCGTGCGCAAGCACCACCTCGAGGGCGGCAGTCTCGACGAACTCGCGGAGCTCCTGACCCCGGACCTCATCGGCGAGCACCTGTACACCGGTGGTCAGCCGGATCCCGACCTCGTCATCCGCACGTCCGGCGAGCAGCGCTTGAGCGATTTCATGCTCTGGCAGAGCGCGCACAGCGAGTTCTACTTCATGGAGGCGCTCGGACCGGACATGCGCGAGGTCGACTTCCTCCGTGCTCTGCGCGACTACGCCCGCCGCCATCGCCGCTTCGGCGGCTGACCGATCGACGAAAGGCAGGAGAGCGTGAGCAGCCCAGGACCCTCGCGTCCCCTCGACGGCGAGCCCCGCGACGACGAGTCGCGGGCCGACGCCTTCGCCGCCGGCTTCACGGAGGATGCCGGCTACCTCGACTACGCCAAGGTCGGGCCGCTGTCCTCCGCGGTGCTCGCTGAGGCGAGCGCCGCGCACGAGCTCCTCTCGCGTTTCCGGTACGGATCGCTCGAGTCGCTCGCGACCGCGGCCGACGGGGCTCGTGAGGGCCTGGCGACCCTCAGCGGGTTCCGGCCCGATCAGATCGTGCTGCAGCCGTCGACGAGCCACGGCCTCCTCCACGTCATGTTCGGGCTCAGCGGAGACCTGCTGCTGTCGCCCGGCGAGTTCCCGAGCCTCCCCGTCGCTGCGCGTCGTGCATCGGACGCCCTCGGGACCATGGGGCCGCGCCGGCTCGCGGCGGACCAGGGGAGGGTCACGCCAGGGGTCGTCGCCGACGGCCTCGACGACGACGTCACCGCCGTCGCGGTGAGCCTCGTGGACCCGCGGACCGGCTACGTCGCGGATCTCGACGGCATCCGATCGGTCATCGGCGACCGCCTCCTCATCGTCGACGCCATCCAGGGCTTCGGCGTCGTCGATGCTCCCTTCGATGTGGCCGACGTGATCGCGGGCGGCGGCCAGAAGTGGCTGCGCGCGGGGTGGGGGACCGGCTATCTCGCCATGGGCGACCGCGCGCGGGAGCGGCTCGCGCCCGTCCTGTCCGGATTCATGGGGACGAGTGAGCGGGAGCCGTGGGACGACGTGCCGGAGCCCGCCGACGGCGTCTCCGCGTTCTCCGTCTCGAACCCCGATCTCGTGGCGCTCGCGCGGCTCGGCGCCGCTCTCGAGGACGTCATCGCGGCCGGGGTCCCCCTCATCGCGTCGGCGATCGCGGAACGGGTCGCTCTCGTCATCGACGTCGCGGACGAGTTCGCGATCCCGGTCGCGTCGCCGCGCAGGGAGGACGAACGCGCCGGGATCGTCGTCCTCGCGCCGGAGGCGGACCGCCTCGGAGCCCTCACGGCCTCCCTCCACAACCACGGGGTCACGACAACGACCCGTCAGGGCCGCGTGCGGGTGAGCGTGCACGCGGGGACGAGCGCCGAGACGCTCGGGATGCTGCGCGACGCGCTGATCTCGTACTCGACGCTCACGTCCTGACCGTCGCGAGGGGTTTTCCGCGACCACGATTGTTAACGTCGTCGAAACCTCTCGGACAGCGTGTCGGAGGCGACGCGACCGACGTGGCACGTAGCCTCCGATGTATCAGGTATGGCGCCTGATCGAGCCGGCCACACAAGTTCGACTCGCAACCACTACGTGGCCGCTCGTCGAGAGATTCCGAGCGATGCTCGGGGTGGGAGTGCTCGTGACCACGTTCAATACCTCCACGGCGACGGCTGACGGACGGACTCCGGACAGCAGGACGAGCGGGCGATCGGAGGCCGGGAGTCTCCCGGACCAGGCCGAGCGCACGTATGTCCTCGACACCTCCGTCCTCCTGTCGGATCCGCGGGCGCTGTTCCGCTTCGCCGAACACTCGGTGGTGATCCCCGTCGTCGTGATCGGCGAGCTCGAGGGGAAGCGTCATGACCCCGAGATCGGCTATTTCGCGCGGCAGGCGCTGCGCCTGCTCGACGACCTGCGCATCGAGCACGAGCGACTCGACTTCCCGGTGCCGGTCGGCTCAGCCGGAGGAACCCTCCGGGTGGAGCTCAACCACTCGAACATGTCGGTGCTCCCGAGCGGACTCCAGCTGGGGGACAACGACTCCCGCATCCTCGCCGTCGCCCTCAACCTCGCGAACGACGGGCTCGCGGTGACCGTGGTGTCGAAGGACATGCCGCTGCGCGTCAAGGCGGCGTCGATCGGCCTCGCCGCCGAGGAGTATCGCGCCGAGCAGGCCGTCGAGTCCGGGTGGACGGGCATGGCGGACGTGCACGTGTCCGCGAACGAGATGGCGGACCTCTACGAGAGCGAGATCGCGATCTCTCCGCAAGTGGAGGGGCTGCCGCTCAACACGGGACTCGTGATCCACTCCGAGCGCGGTTCCGCCCTCGGCCGGGTGACCGGAAAGCGCGAGTTCTCGATCGTGCGAGGCGACCGTGACGTGTTCGGGCTGCACGGCCGGTCCGCCGAGCAGCGACTCGCGATCGACATGCTGCTCGATCCGGAGATCGGCATCGTCTCCCTGGGCGGTCGAGCGGGGACGGGGAAGTCCGCGCTCGCGCTGTGCGCGGGGCTGGAGGCGGTCCTCGAGCGGCAGCAGCACCGCAAGATCATGGTGTTCCGGCCGCTCTATGCGGTCGGCGGCCAGGAGCTCGGCTACCTGCCGGGCGACCAGGGCGAGAAGATGAACCCCTGGGGTCAGGCCGTCTTCGACACGCTCGGTTCCGTCGTGTCGCAGAACGTGCTCGACGAGGTCGTCGAGCGGGGCATCATCGAGGTGCTCCCGCTCACGCACATCCGCGGTCGGTCCCTCCACGACGCCTTCGTGATCGTGGACGAGGCCCAGTCGCTCGAGCGCAACGTCCTGCTCACGGTGCTGTCGCGGATCGGTCAGAACTCGCGCGTCGTCCTCACGCACGACGTGGCGCAGCGCGACAACCTCCGCGTGGGTCGCCACGACGGCGTCGCGTCGGTCATCGAGACGCTCAAGGGTCACCGGCTCTTCGGCCACATCACCCTGACGCGGTCCGAGCGCAGCGCGATCGCCGGGCTCGTCGCCGAGCTGCTGGAGTCCAACGAGCTGGCCTGACGCGGTTCCCGCTCCCGGTCGGTGCCGTCGACGGGACGCGGTCTCGCCCTCAGCGGGACCGCGTCCCGGGCGGCCCCGGGGCGCGCGCGCGTCGAGCCGCGAACGACGATGCGGCGCTGTGGAGACGACGCTGTGGAGACGACGCTGTGGAGACGGCGAGCGTGCCGGTGGTGCTCGTCGCTAGCATTCCCGGATGCCCGCGCTCGACCTCCCTCCCGCAGACGCCGCGACCGGCCGACCCGGTGCTGTGGAGGGGTTCCGGCTCTGGCGTCGTGATCCGGAGGACGCGATCGCGGGACTCGTGCTCATCGTCGTCGCCGTCGTCTCCCTGGGTCCGGTTCCCGGCCTCCTCCCGACCGCCGCGCTCGCTGTCGTGACGCCCATGCTGTGGCGCGCCGACCTCACCGAACGGCGACTGCCGAACGTGCTCGTCCTGCCGTGCGCCGCGGTCGCCGCCCTGACCGTCTGCGCCTCGATCGCCCTCGGGGGACCCGAGCCGCTCGCGCCGCTCGTCGCGGCAGGGGCGACGTTCGTGTTCTTCGCCGTGCTCTGCGCGGGAGGCGGCATGGGAATGGGCGACCTCAAGCTCGCCGTCGTGCTCGCGACGGTCCTCGCCCTTGCGCGGCTCGACGCCGTCGTCCTCGCCGGGATCGTCGCGTTCCTGTCGGGAGGACTGGGCGGCCTCGTCGTGCTGTGGCGGCGCGGGAGTCGCAGTATCCCGTTCGGGCCGTTCCTCCTGGTCGGGTTCTGGACGGCGGTCGTGCTGGTTCGCTGAGCGCTGGCGCATCCCGGCGCTCAGCCGAGGCGCGCTCCGGCGCTCAGCTCACGAAGCCCGGATCGACACTGTATTCCGATCAGCCGGGGTGCGTCATCGACAGGAGGTCGAGAGCGGCGTCGAGCTGCTCCTCGGTGACCTCGCCACGCTCGACGTAGCCGAGGTCGACGACGGCCTCGCCCGCCGGCATCGCGCTCCGGGCGGAAGCGGGATCCGACACCCTGACCCTGACGGTGGCCGACGACGGACCCGGCTTCCCCCCGGCGCTGCTGGCGACGGTCGGCAAGCCGTACCAGTCCAGCAAGGGGGCGGGCCATGGGCTGGGACTGTTCCTGGCAGCCAACGTCGCCCGCCGGCTGGGCGGCCGGCTGGAAGCCGCCAACCGGCCGGGGGGCGGCGCGGAGGTGCGCCTTGTCCTGCCCCTCGC
>CAKTZW010000198.1 GCA_934636065.1 uncultured Labedella sp. | reverse complement strand
GCGACGCTCGGTCTTCCTCGTCGGGTCAGACGGTCTCGTGAAGTGGAAGCACGTCGCCCTCGTCGGGGCCACCTTCCGCAGCGCGTCCCTCATCCGCGAGCAGCTCGCGAAGCTCTAGAGAAACCGCCCACCCGCGGGCGCGCGCCCGTTCGTCGATTTGGACACACCATGAGCACACGCGAAACCTCCACGGCCGCTGTCCCGATGCAGTGGGTCGGACCCCTGAAGATCTCCGGCAACGTCATGACGGGCAGCCAGGAGATCCCGCTCGCGACCTACGAGTCGCCGCTCTGGCCGTCCGTGGGCCGCGGTGCCAAGATCTCAACGCTCGTCGAGTCGGGCATCGTGGCGACTCTCGTCGACGAGCGGATGAGCCGATCGATCCTCCTGGAGGCGGACGACGCCCTCGCCGCGGTGAACGCGATGACGTTCCTCCGAGCCCACGAGCACGAGCTGCGCGAGGTCGTGGAAGGGACGAGCCGCTTCGCCCGGCTGATCGACATCCACCACCAGATCGCGGGCAACCTCCTGTTCGTGCGGTTCGAGTTCTCGACGGGCGACGCGTCGGGACACAACATGGTCACGCAGGCCTCGGACAAGCTCATGGAGTACGTCCTCGATCGGGTCGCGGGCGTGCGGTACGGCTCCATCTCAGGCAACTACTGCTCCGACAAGAAGGCGACCGCCGTCAACGGGATCCTCGGGCGCGGCAAGAACGTGGTCACCGAGATCGTCATCCCCCGCGCGATCGTCACACGGTGGCTCCGCACGACGCCGGAGGCCGTCGTCGACCTCAACGTGCGCAAGAACCTCATCGGGACGATGCTCGCGGGCGGATTGCGCAGCGGGAACGCCCACTACGCCAACATGCTGCTCGGCTTCTACCTCGCGACGGGGCAGGACGCCGCGAACATCGTGGAGGGCTCCCAGGGGATCACGCATGCCGAGGTCCGCGACGGCGACCTCTACTTCTCGTGCACCCTGCCCACCCTGATCGTCGGTTCCGTCGGCAACGGCAAGGGGCTCGACTTCGTGGAGGAGAATCTGACCCGCCTCGGCTGTCGGGAGGATCGCGAACCGGGCGAGAACGCCCGTCGCCTCGCCGTGCTGTGCGCCGCGACGGTGCTGTGCGGGGAGCTCTCCCTCATGGCGGCGCAGACGAACCCGGGCGAGTTGATGCAGTCGCATCTCCAGATGGAGCGGTCGCGGCAATCCGCCTGAGACCGCCAGACGAACCATTGTCGGAGGGAACCGCGTCCGGCGCCACCCACCGACCGCCCAGCGAGCGTCGGTAAGCTGTGGGGAGCGGCTCAGGAAGCGATAGTCCCCCCGCACGCGGCGACGACGCCGGCATCCACTTCCCTCGACGGCCCAACCGCTCCGTCGACCTCTCAAGAGAAAACCGGACGCCTCACATGCAGCTCGGCATCGAGAACATCTCCTTCGCCACCTCCGAATACGTCCTCCCGCTCGCGGCGCTCGCCGAGGCGACGGGAGTCGAGGTCGGCAAGTTCCACATCGGGATCGGGCAGGAGCTCATGAGCGTCCCCGCCGCGGACGAGGACATCGTGACGATGGCGGCGACGGCGGCACAGCCCATCCTCGAAGGCCAGGACCTCTCGGCCATCCGGACCGTGCTGTTCGCGACCGAGAGCGGCATCGACCAGTCGAAGGCCGCCGCCGTCTACGTCCACCACCTCCTCGGGCTCGACTCGCGCTGCCGCGTCGTCGAGCTCAAGCAGGCGTGCTACAGCGCGACCGCGGCTCTGCAGATGGCCGTCGCCCTCGTCGCCCGCCGCCCCGAGCAGAAGGTCCTCGTGATCGCCTCGGACGTCGCTCGCTACGATCGCGACTCGTCCGGAGAGCCCACGCAGGGCGCTGGAGCGGTCGCGATGCTCGTGAGCGCCAACCCCTCCGTCCTCGCCATCGAACCGGTCTCGGGCCTCCACACCGCCGACGTGATGGACTTCTGGCGGCCCAACTACCGCAGCACCGCCCTCGTCGACGGCAAGTACTCCGTCTCCGTCTACATGGACGCGCTCCGCTCCGCGTGGGACGACTACCGGGACCAGGGCGGGCACGAGCTCGCCGCCTTCGACCGGTTCTGCTACCACCAGCCGTTCACGCGACTCGCCGTCAAGGCGCACCGCACGCTCGCCAAGCACTCGGGAGAGCTCACCAACGACGAGGCCGACGCCCAGACCGCCGGCACGCTCGAGTACAACCGTCAGATCGGCAACACCTATACGGCGTCCGTCTACATCGGGCTGCTCTCCCTGCTCGAGAACGCCGCCGAGGACTTGAGCGGCGCCCGGGTCGGATTCTTCAGCTACGGTTCCGGCTCGGTGGCTGAGCTCTTCGCCGGCGTCGTCCAGCCGGGTTACCGCGAGATGCTTCGCACCGCGCGCCACCGCGAGCAGATCCAGCGCCGTCGCGAGATCGATCACGCGACCTACGTCCGCCTGCACGACCACCCCGAGGGGCTCGTCTCCGGCGATCACGAGATCCCCGCGGAGACGACCGGGCCGTTCCGGCTCGCCGCGATCCACGGCCACAAGCGGATCTACGAGACCGTTGCCCAGGTCTCGGCCCCGGCCGACGCCTCCGCCGTGGCCGCGCCCTCGAGCGTCTCGACGGACACCGCGTCGACGCCCCTGTAACGGCCGCGGCTCAGAGTTCGACGTCGAAGGCGGTCGCCTCCGACCGGACGCCGTTGACCTGCGCCTCGATGAGGTGCTCTCCCGCATGGTGGACGCGCGTCGTCAGCGGGCGGAACGCGTGCGTCTTCCGGAACGTGCGCGTCTCCCCCGCTGCGAGCTCCATCGTCGCGAGCTTGAACACCTTGGGAGACAGGCGCCCGTTCGCCTTGCGGTAGTGCACGACGTAGTCGACGGCGAGCGTGACGGCCCGATCGGCGTCGTTCCGGACGTCGAACGACACGGTCAGCTCCCCCGGCACGGTCACGAGAGGGGCCGAGACGACGGGTGCAGACACCGCGACGGCTGCCGGGTGGAAGCCGAGCACCGCGAGAGCACCGGGGTGGCCCTTCTTCACGAGGGAGCGCAGCGCGTGGCGGACGAGCCGGGCACGCGTCGCGGGGACGGGCTGCTCCTCCGACCAACGCCGGGCGAGGTCCACCACGAGCTCGGGGTCGTGTCGCGCGATGTCGTTGAGGTGATTCGCGACCGACCGACGCACGTACTCGCTCTCGTCGTCGCGGAGCGCCTCGAGCACGGGAAGGACGTCCCGGGAACGTGAGGCGAGACCCGGCACGCGCACCGCCCACGGCAGGTACGGCCTCGTGCCCTCGCTCGCGAGCCGTCGGACGTGCTCGTCGGGGCTCGTCGTCCACTCCATCGCCTTCGCGACCGCGCGATCGAGGTCGACCGCGAGGATCCGCCGGATGGCGAACTCGGAACTGAGCCGCGGAGTGAGCTCGCCGAGGAGGTCGAGCACGTCGTCGAGCGCGGAGTCGGAGCCCTCGTCCAGAGCGAGCGTCACGGCGCTCTCGGTGACGGGCCAGATGGTCCAGCCGCGGAACTCCTCCTCGGCCAGGGCGCGACGGAACACGTCGGAGGCATCCCGGTAGCCGTGGATGTCCGCCACGAGGGCTGCCGCGACCCGGTCGCTCCGCGCCTTGAGCGCGTGGCCCGGTAGCGCTTCGTGCACGGAGGCGAGGGCACTCCACTCGTGGTCGGGGGCGACGGCGGTCAGCACCCGTCGCAACCCGTCGACGGTCTCGCGCCCGATGAACTCGTCGAACTCACCCACGCCGGTCCCCCTCTGCGGCGAGGGCGTCCGTCCCGCCGCCCCGCACCCGGAAGAGCGAGACCGTGACGGAGACCGTCGCCGAGACCGGGTCCGGGAGGCCCGCGAGTTCGAGCTCGATGCGCTCCGCGTCCGCATGGTGTCCGGATGGTCCCATGAGCACGTCGTCGACGGCGTCGCGGCGCCCGAGGGCGACGGTGTACTCGACCGATGCCGTCCGCTCGAGCTCGAATGCCGCGAGTCGGTGCGCGAGCCGCTCCTCCTTGCGCTCGTCCACTCGCACGAGGCCCACCGCCGCGACCAGTTCGGCCAGGTGGCGTTCGGTGGGCGTCACGACGACGAAGGCGCCGCCGGGCGCGAGCACCCGGACGGTCTCGGCGGGATTCCGGGGGGCGAAGATGCTCAAGACGACGGCGACGGATCCGGTCCGGAGCGGCAGCGCACCCCAGGCGTCGGCCGCCGCGGCCGCGATGCGCGAGTGCGCCCGCGCGGCCCGCCGGAGCGCCGGCTTCGACGTGTCGAGGACGAGCCCGTCGAGCCCCGGACGCGACTCGAGCACCCGGGCCAGGTGGTGGCCGGTCCCCCCGCCGACGTCGACGCAGACGCCGGTCAGCCCGTCGGGGATCATCGCCGCGACGGCGTCCCCGATCGGGTCGTAGTGTCCCACTCCGAGGAAGCGTTCCCGGGCCTCGATCATCGCCGTGGTGTCGCCCGCGGTCGACCGTCCGCCCGTGAGCGACACATAGCCCTGCCGAGCGATGTCGACGCTGTGACCGTCGACGCAGACGACGGCCGTGCCGCCGGCCGTCATGGAGCCGCCGCAGACGGGACAGGCCAGGACGCCGATCACCCGGTCGAGGGCGGGGTGGGAGCGGGACATGATCCTTCGATCGTACGGTGACGACGACGCTCGAGGCACCGCGCCGATTTTGGCAAGGGGGTGCGGCCGCGACCGGCACGTTCGTAGTCT
Organism: uncultured Labedella sp.; assembly: GCA_934636065.1. GTDB lineage: Bacteria > Actinomycetota > Actinomycetes > Actinomycetales > Microbacteriaceae > Labedella. Next base: position 319 of record CAKTZW010000198.1, on the reverse strand, counting down.
CGCTGGATGACGACCGACACGAACGCCCCGGACGGACTCGACGACGACCGGCAGACCGCCAAAGATATGAGCTACAGCCCGGCCAGCGACACCGAGACGCACGAGAAGCAGGTCGACCCGGATCCCGACTCCCTCGACGACGACATCGATCGCGACGACATCGCGGTGGTCCCGGGCACGGGTGGGCCCGACGACGTCGGCGACGTCGAGGTCGACCCCGACGACCTCAACCTCCCCCGCGACACCGGCGCGCACTAGGGACGTCCACGACCGGCCGTCGGCGCCACGGGACGGCGAGGACGACGATCGCGAACCCCAC
>CAKTZW010000197.1 GCA_934636065.1 uncultured Labedella sp. | reverse complement strand
GATCTGCGACGTCGCGGGGTCCCAGCCGAGCGCCATCGTGCCGGCACGGAACTGCTCGTCGATCGGCTGATCGAGGGGCGCGTTGTCGACGAGCTCGAGCGGCGTGTCCGCCGGAATCGTGAGGGAGTCGCCCTGGGTCGCCATCAGGCCGTCGAGGATCTCGTCGATCTTCTCCGCCAGGACGGCCGACTGCTCCTTCTCGAGCGCCACGCTCACCACACGGCGCCCGGCACGAGCCTGCAGGTAGAAGGTGCGCTCGCCGGGACGCCCCACCGTGCCGACGATGACGCGGTCCGGCCAGTCGAATTCGTGGACGATCGAAGGCATGTGTCTATGTTAGGAGCGCGCAGCGGCCTCGGGTCCCGCTCCGCCGCCGATGGGGGCATCGGCCGCGGGGGGAGCGGTGCGCAGCCAGGAGAGGTCGCCGGAGTCGGTGTTGGTCGCGATCACCTCGGGGCGGCTCGGGCCGTAGCGCACGATGGAGACGGACGCGGGCCCGACGCTGATGCGCTGGAACAGGTCGAGATGCATCCCGTAGGCGTCGGCGAGGATCGACTTGATGATGTCGCCGTGGCTCACCGCGGCCCACACCGCCCCGGGGCCGTGCTCCGCCTCGATCGCGGCGTCGATGCGCCGCACCGTCGCGACAGCGCGCGATTGCATCGTGAGCATCGACTCGCCACCGGGGAACACCACGGCTGACGGCTGATTCTGCACGACGGCCCAGAGCTTCTCGCTCGCGAGGTCCTTCAGGGTGCGACTCTGCCACTCGCCGTAGTCGCACTCGGTGATGCCGTCCTCGACGGGGGTCGCGGGTGACCCCTGCTGCCGGTCGAGGATGATTCCCGCCGTCTGACGGCAGCGCTCGAGCGGGCTCGACACGACCGCGGCGAGCGGCACGTCGGCCAGGCGTGCGGCGGTCCGCTCCGCCTGTCCCCGGCCCACGTCATCGAGGCGGATCCCGTCCGCCCGGCCCGCGAGCACGCCGCTCGCGTTCGCCGTGGTCCGGCCGTGCCGCACGAGGATCATCGTCGCCATGGCTTCAGCCTAGGCGCGTGTCGCGGCGTCAGAGCACGTCGGCGATGAGCGCGAAGGTCCTGTCGGGATCCTCCAGGTGCATGTCGTGGTGCACTCCCGGCAGGCGGCGGATGTCCCAGCCCTCGGCCTCGAGCCGGGCGGCGAGGTCGTCGGGCAGGACGGCTGGGGAGTCGTCCGACAGCACGACGGTCGACGGCACGACCGGAGGGCCGACGGTCACCGGGTTGTGCGCCACCTCGCGGAACACCCCGATCGCCATCCGCCGGTCGAAGCGCGCCTGCGCGTCGGCGAGCGCCGCCCGGACCTCGGGGGAGTACGAGGCGCGGGCGGCGGCACTGCTGCGCGCCTGCCGTGCTCCCGCGATCCCGAGGGTGAGGGGTGGAGCGAGCCAGAACAGCCGACCGCGGATCCCCGTCGTCGGCAGAGCGAGGGCGAAGCCCGGGTCGAGGTACACAGCGCGTCGCGGTGCGAGCCGATCGACGGCGCGGACGAGCACGGCACCGCCGAGCGAGTGCCCGACGACGCTGTGCAGCCCGGTCGGCAGGTTCTCCACGACATCGTCGGCGAGGTCGGCGAGGGCGTAGGAGGAGGCCCGGTCGCTCGCGCCGTGCCCGCGCAGATCGATCGCGGTGACCGTCACGTCGCCCGTCGCCGCCATCCGGTCGATGAGCGGCGCCCACGTCCCCGCGTCGCCACCGAGGCCGTGGATGAGGCCGACGTGCCGGGGACCGTCGCCGGTCGTCGTCTTCTCGAGTCGCACGAGCCCATTCTGCCCTCTGGAGTGCCGATCAGCGCACGCCGGTGGCCCGGCCGACGTCGACGCCCGCCGGGCGCGGGCGAGTCCCCAGGCGACGAGCGAGCCCCACGAGTGCGCCTCGCGACGAGGACGACGACCTGGGGGAGTCTTCCGACTCGAGCCACTTTCCTCCTTCCGGTTCCTCGACGGCGGGAACGTTCCCGATCGGTGTCGAGCCGGTGTCGGTGCCGGCGGTTACCGTGTCGTCATGAGCCGGATCGAACCGTTCGCCGTTCGCGTCGATGAGGCCGTCCTCGACGACCTGCGTGCCCGCTTGCGCGCGGCCCGGTTGCTTCCCGACTCACCCCGTCGGAGCGCGTCGGGCATGACGGCGGACTACCTCCGCGAGCTCGTCGAGTCGTGGATCGAGTTCGACTGGCGGGCGCGAGAGCGCTGGCTGAACTCCCACCCCCAGTTCACCGCGGAGATCGACGGGGCGCGTGTGCAGTTCGCGCACCGGCGGTCGGAACGGCCCGACGCTCCGGCGCTGCTCATCATGCACGGGTGGCCGCACACGTTCGCTCTCCAGCTCGAGCTCGCCGACCGGCTGCCGGACGTCGATGTCGTCGTGCCGAGCTTCCCGGGGTTCGCGTTCTCAACCCCCTACGCCGACGCGCCCATGACGGCCGAGCGACTCGCCCACACGATGCACGAGCTCATGACCGGCGTGCTCGGGTACCCCCGCTTCCTCACCTACGGGGAGGACGTGTCCGCTCACGTGAACGATCTGCTCGCCTCCCGGTATCCGGACGCGGTCCGGGGCATCGTCGCGACGCACCCGCATCTGGGCACGGCCGAGGAGCGCGCCGCCACCGACGACCCGGCGGTGGCCGCGTTCTCGCGCCGCCTCGCGACGGACCACGAGTTGCACGGAGGTTACGGACACCTCCAAGCGACTCGGCCGGACACCCTCGCCGCCGCGCTCAACGACTCGCCGGCCGGGCTGCTCGCGTGGCTCGTCGAGAAGCTCGTCGAGTGGGCCGACGTGCCGCAGCGGGATCCGCGATCCGTCGAGGCGCGGTTGAGCCGCGACCACCTGCTCACAGAGGCCACGATCTACTGGGCGACGCAATCGATCGGAACGTCCTTCCGGCCCTACTACGAGGGGGCGGACCGGCCGGCGCCCATGACGCCGACCGACGTCCCGGCGGCGGTGTTCGTGCAGGGGCATGCCTCCGACTACCCCGAGCGGCTCGCGCGCCGGTTCTACCGCGACCTGCGCGTCTTCGAGCGGCTCCCCGTCGGTGGGCACTTCACCGCCGCGGAGGTGCCGGACGCCCTCGCGGAGCGCATCCGCGGTTTCGTCGCGTCCCTCGATTAGCCGGGACGGCTCGTCCCTCGCCGCGAGGGCTGTGCGGGGCGTGCGCGAGCGAGTAGCCTTCGGCAATGTCGAGCACAGCAGCGGACCGTCCGACCGACGCACCGGGCGGCGAACTCAAGCGGTCCATCACCGGGCGGCTCCTGTTCTTCTACGTGCTCGGCGACGTGCTCGGATCCGGCATCTACGTGCTCATCGGCGCGGTCGCCGGCGAGGTGGGTGGTGCGTTCTGGCTCGCCTTCGCGATCGGAGTGACCGTCGCCACCATCACGGGGCTCGCCTATGCCGAGCTCGTGACGAAATACCCCCAGGCCGCCGGGGCCGCGCTCTACGTCAACAAGGCGTTCCGCAACCCGATGCTGACGTTCCTCGTCACGATCTCGATGCTGTCGGCGACCTTCGCGGCCGCCGCATCGCTCGCGAACGGGTTCGCACGGTACTTCGGATCCGTCGTCGAGTCCTCGCCGGCGCTGCTCGTGACGGTGGTGTTCATCGTCCTCCTGGCCGTCGTCAACTTCCTCGGCATCACGGAGTCCGTGGTGGCGAACCTCGTCATGACGATCATCGAGGTGTCCGGCCTCGTGATCGTCGTGGTCATCGGCGTGATCCACGTGGTCCAGGGCGGCGCGGACTTCGGCGTACTCGTCGAGTTCGACACGGGGGAGACCTTCCCGATCTTCGCCGTCGTCGCCGGAGTCGCTCTCGCGTTCTTCGCCATGACCGGGTTCGAGAACGCCGCGAACGTCGCCGAGGAGACCGTGGACCCGGCGCGCACCTTCCCGCGGGCGCTCATCGGAGGCATGATCGCGGCCGGCGCCGTCTACGTCCTCGTCGCGATGTGCGCGGCGCTCGTCGTCCCCGTCGACACCCTCGCCGAGTCGGACGCCGCGCTGCTCGAGGTGGTGCGGGCGGGCATCCTCCCCGTCCCGGTGGCCGTCATGGCCGTCGTCTTCGCGGTCATCGCGATGGTGGCGATCACGAACACGACGCTCGTCGCCGTCGTGACCCAGTCCCGCATCCTCTACGGCATGGCGCGGGAGGACATCGTGCCGAGCGTGTTCGGTCGGATCCACCGCACCCGCCGGAGCCCCTGGGTCGCTCTGCTGTTCGCCGCCGTGATCGTCGTCGCCCTCCTCGTCGTGGGTGCGATGCTCAACGACGCCATCGGGATCGACGTCGTGACGACTCTCGCGAACGTCACCGTCGTCTTCCTGCTGTTCATCTACGGACTCGTGATCGTCTCGGCTCTCAAGCTCCGGCGCGAGGGCCCGCGCGGCGACACGTTCCGCGCCAACACCGTGCTGCTGTACCTCGGCCTGCTCGGCAACGCCGTGCTGCTCGTCTACGTCATCGTGGACGACCCCAGCTCGCTGCTGTGGGTCGCGGGGCTCCTCGCCGTCGGACTCGTGCTGTACCTCGCCGAACGCCTCTTCGGGCGAGGCCGCCGCGAGAGCCGCTCCGACGACCGCTCCACCTCGTCCAGCTCATCCACACCGACCGATCAGGAGGAATGACCATGCGCGTCATCGTGGCGACAGACGGGTCCAAGCAGTCGCTCGCCGCCGCGCGGCAGCTCAAGGCGATAGCGGCCGCAGAGAAGATCGACGAGATCGTCGTCGTCGCCGTGGTGAGTCCGCGGGCCGCCGTTCCGTTCGCGAACGAGCTCGGCCCGCGACGGAAGCCGGCGAGCGCGCCCGTGGAGCTGAGCTTCCGGGAGGAGGCGAACGCGGCCGTCGCCGTGGTCGCCGCCGAGTTCGACCAGTGGGGGCCGAAGGTCGTGCGGAAGGTCCGCAGCGGGTCGCCCGCCACCGAGATCGTCGCGGTTTCCGTGGGTCCCGCCCAGGCAGCCGATACGATCCGGACCGCGCTCGCGATGGGCGCGGATCGGGGTATTCTGGTCAAGGCGGAAGGGATGGT
>CAKTZW010000196.1 GCA_934636065.1 uncultured Labedella sp. | reverse complement strand
CATCACGGTCATCGTCATCTACCTGCTCGTCGCCGTGTCGGCCCTCGGCACGCAGCCGTGGCAGGACTTCTCGAACGAGGACCAGGCCGAGGCGGGCCTCGCGAAGATCCTCGAGAACGTCGTCGGCGCCGCGTGGCCGGGAACGGTGCTCGCGATCGGAGCGGTCATCTCGATCTTCTCCGTGACGCTCGTGACGATGTACGGACAGACCCGCATCCTCTTCGCCATCGGTCGCGACGGGCTCCTGCCGTCGATGTTTGCGAAAGTGCACCCGACCCTGCGGACACCCGTCAACACGACCGTCGTCGTCGCGATCGCGGTCGGTCTGCTCGCGGGTTTCGTGCCCCTCGACAGCCTGTGGGATCTCGTCTCCATCGGGACCCTCGTCGCCTTCATCGTCGTGTCGCTCGGCGTGATCGTGCTGCGACGGACCCGGCCGGATCTGCCGCGGGGATTCCGCGTCCCCGGATACCCGGTGGTACCGATCCTGTCGATCCTCGCCTGCCTGTACATCCTGTCGGGGCTGCACTGGTCGACCTACCTCTGGTTCCTCGGCTGGCTCCTCGTCGTGCTCGCGTTCTACCTGCTGTGGGGTCGACGGCACAGCAAGCTCAACGACGCGGCCCCCGAGGTCGCGTCCGAGGCGCCCCGCGGGGGAGGCGACCGGTGACCGTCCTCGTCGCCTATGCGGACGGTCGCGGCGGGCGCGAGGCCCTCGAGCTCGGTGTCGCCCTCGCCGATGCACTCGGCGAGCCGCTCGAGGTCCTCTCGGTCGTGCGGCGGTCGTGGGGCACCCCGTCGATCACGCGCGTCGACACGGAGTTCATCGAGTACTCCCGGCGCCTCGCGGACGACGGTCTCGCCGCCGCGACGGCTCGCCTCGCGGAGCTCGCCCCCGGGCGCGCCGTCGCGACGCACCGCCGGGAGGACCGCTCCATCCCCGCGGCGATCGTGGAGGAGGCCCGCGGTCTCGACGCGACCGTCGTCGTGCTCGGGTCGGCGTCCGACGGCGCACTCGGACAGGTCGTTCTCGGGTCCACCGCCGACCGGCTCGTGCACTCGTCGCCGGCCCCGATCGCTGTCGCGCCGCGCGGCTATCGTGCGCCGCGCGACGGAGTGGAGCGGCTGACGTTCGCGTGGGCGGGGGATCCCGCGGAATCGGACGCGATCGAGCGGCTCGTCGCGCTCGCGGCGCCGTCCGCCGTCGCCGTGCGCGTCGTGACTTTCGGGCTGCGGCGCGAGGCGATGATCCCGCCCGAGGTCGGTCTCGATGCCGAGGACGACGTGTTCGCGGCGTGGGCCGCGCAGGCGGAGCGGTCGTTCGCGGAGCTGCGGTCGAGCGGGGCGATCGGCGCCGACGTCGAGACGGTTCTCGCGGTCGGCGACGGCTGGCGGGCTGCGGTCGACGCGATCGGGTGGGCACCGGGGGACGTGCTCGTGATCGGGTCGAAGCCCGCCGGCCCGGTGGCGCGCGTGTTCATGGGGTCGAGCGCGACCAAGATCGTGCGCCACGCGCCGGTGCCCGTGATCCTCCTCCCCGCCTGAGCCCTCCCCCTTCCCTCCGTCCCTGAAAACGTTGCAGGTGCTCGAATTTTCGAGCACCTGCAACGTTTTCAGGCCGTTAAGGGGCGGGAGGCTTGACAGGACGGGGTGAGGCTGGTTGGTTAGTTACATGACTAATGAACCAGCGAGGCGATGAGATGGACGAGTCCCGTCCGATCTTCCTGCAGATCGCCGAGCAGGTGGAGAACGACATCATCGAGGGCCGGCTCCCCGAGGAGAGCCAGGTGCCGTCGACGAACGAGTTCGCCGCCTTCCACCGCATCAACCCGGCCACGGCGGGCAAGGGCGTCAATCGCCTCGTCGAGGACGGCGTCATCTACAAGAAACGAGGGATCGGAATGTTCGTCAGCACCGGCGCGCGCGACATGCTCATCGAGCGTCGCCGCGCCCGATTCTCGGACGAGTTCGTCCGACCCCTCCTCACGGAGGCCGCGAAGCTCGGGATCTCCCCCTCTCAGCTCTCCGACATGATCCGCACGGAAGGACCCGCATCGTGAACACCCACTCGGACGCCGCTCGCAGCGGCGCCGCCAGCTCGGCCGGTGCCGCGGGCACCGTCGTCTCCGCCCGCGGACTCACCAAGACGTACGGCTCCTTCACGGCGCTCGACGGCATCGACCTCACCTTCGAGTCCGGCCGCATCTACGGTCTGCTCGGACGCAACGGCGCCGGGAAGACCACCGCGATGCAGCTGCTCACCGGGCAGATCTTCCCGGACGGCGGCACCATCGAGGTGTTCGGGCGCGCACCGGCGGAGCACGCCGACGTCCTCGGTCGCATCTGCTTCATCGCGGAGTCGCAGAAGTACCCGGACCAGTTCAAGCCGAGCCACGTCTTCGCCTCGGCGCCGTGGTTCTTCTCCAACTGGGACCAGGCTCTCGCGGACGAGCTCATCGCCGACTTCCGCGTCCCCCTCAATCGACCCATGAAGAAGCTCTCGCGCGGGCAGCTCTCCGCGGTCGGCGTCATCGTGGGGCTCGCCTCGCGTGCCCCGCTGACCTTCTTCGACGAGCCGTACCTCGGTCTCGACGCCGTCGCCCGGGCGACCTTCTACGACCGTCTGCTCGCGGACGTCGCGGAGCACCCGCGGACGGTCGTGCTGTCGACGCACCTCATCGACGAGGTGAGCAACCTCCTCGAGCACGTCGTGCTCATCGACCAGGGGCGCGTCCTCATCGACGCGGACGCCGACGAGGTGCGGGGGTCCGCCACCACGGTCGTGGGGACGCGATCGACGGTCGATGCGTTCGTCGACGGTCGGGACGTCATCGCCCGCGACGGCATCGGCGGCCTCGCCTCCGTCACCTTCACCGGCGTCCTCGACGGCGTCGCACGGCGCGAGGCGCACGAGCTCGGGCTCGAGCTCGCTCCCGTCTCGCTCCAACAGCTCATCGTGCACCTCACCGGCACGGACCTCTCCGCAGAGAAGGAGGTCGTCTCATGACGACAGCACTCGCCGCCGACGTCGCGACGCCGGCGCGCACCCATCGCATCTGGCGCATCGTCCGCCTCCACCTCGCCGCGCCGTCCGTCTTCATCGGCATCCCCTGGCTCATCGTCGGGATCGCCTTCGCGGTGAGCCTCGCGATCGCGATCCTCATCACGATCAACGGCGAGGACACCGTCGGGCAGCGGTACAGCTGGGCCGTCCTGTCGCCGCAGTGGTACCTCGTGGTCGTCGGCGTCCAGGCCGTGGGGATGACGTTCCCGTTCGCGCTCGGCTTCGGCGTCACGCGTCGCGACTTCTGGCTCGGCACGTCCCTGCTGTTCACCGTGATGTCGCTCGTCAACGCCGCGGCCTTCACGGCCCTCCTCCAGCTGGAGCGCGCGACGGACCACTGGTGGACCGGCACGCACATGTTCGACTCGCTCTGGTACGGGATCGGTCCGTGGTACCAGGACTTCTTCTCGACCTTCGCTCTGCAGATGTTCGTGTTCTTCGTCGGCGCCGCGACGACGACCCTCTACATGCGGTGGCGGGTGATGGGGGTGCTGCTCGCCGGGATCGGTCTCCTCGTGCTCGCGCTCGTCGTGGCGATCGTCGTGACGGCCACGGACGGCTGGACGTCGCTCGGGGCGTGGGTGTCGGGGGCGACCATCCCCGGGGTGTTCGCCGTGGTGCTCGCGGCGGCCCTCGTCTGCGCCGTCGTCGGATACCTCGTCATCCGGAAGGCCACGCCCCGCTCCTGACCCCTACTGCATGAAAACGGAGATGGTGCACGTAGCTACGTGCACCATCTCCGTTTTCATGTAGCGGAGCGCGGGTCAGCGGCGGAGGTAGACCGCCCGTGCGCCGAGGTAGACGCCGAAGGCGATCAGGCCGACAGCGATCGCGGCGAGCAGCTCCGGACCATACGGCCGGTCCCGCACGGCGCTCAGGGCGCCGTCGAGACCGCCGGCCCTCTCGGGATCCGCGACGACGGCGGCCGAGACGAGCAGTCCGGCGACGAGCAGGAAGGACACGCCCTTCGCGATGTGCCCGACGATCCCGACCGTCATGACGACCGGACCGAGCGGGCCGGACGGCACGGTGAGGTCCTCGCGGAACGTCCGCATGACGCCACGGACCGCGAACCCGACGCCGAGCGCCCCGAGGAGGAGCGCGGCGGACACCAGCACCAGACCGCCGACAGGAGAGGACAGCGCCCACTCGCTGAATCGCCGCGCGGTCGAGTCGCCGTCCGATCGGCCGCCGAGAGCGACGAACGCGGCGAGCACCCCGACCCCGGCGAAGCCGAGGGACTTCCCGGCGGCCTTCGTGCGGCGGTAGGCGATCTTGGCGGGGTCGCGCGTCCCGACCCATGCGGCGTCGGTGAGCTGCCACAACGCGAGGCCCCACAACCCGGCCGCTGCGATCCAGAGGACGACGAAGCCGCCGGGCGTTCCGGCGACGGCGGTCAGCACACCGGACTGGCCCGCATCACCGCCCGCCCCACGTGCGACCCCCACGGCGACGCCGCCGATGATGACGTGCACGAGACCGTTGGCGACGAGTCCGACCCGGGCCGTGATCCACACGGCCGGATGGTCGTTGATCTTCTTCGCGCGCTGCTTGAGCGCACGCCGATGCGGTCCGCTCCTCGTGAGGGGGGAGAGGACCGCATCGGTGATGGCGGCGACGGTCGAGTCGCGGTGGCCGGTCAGAGGGTGCGTCGGGTCGGGAGGGGACGGACGGTTCCGCAGGGGAACGCGCTCAGGGGAGCGGGTCCGCCTCCGTCGAACGGCGCGTGACGCGCTCGTTCGCGACGGGGTCGACGCTGCTGCGCTCTGTCGTGACCGTCTGGCGGCGCCGCACGAGGAGCGCGATCCCGATGATCGTGATGAGCGCTCCGGCCCCCATGAGGAGGTAGCCGACGAGGTCGAGGTCGATCCAGTCGAGCGAGATGTTGAGGGCGAAGGTGAGGATGGCACCGACGACGAAGAGGAAGATTCCGAGACCGATACTCATGATGGCGTCCTTTCGGTGGGGTCGGCGCGCGGAACGCGCCCGATCGTAGACAACCGTAGGGGTCCCCTC
>CAKTZW010000195.1 GCA_934636065.1 uncultured Labedella sp. | reverse complement strand
TCTGGGAGGTCCCCGTCGGCTTCAAGTGGTTCGTGCCCGGTCTCGTCGACGGCTCGGTCGGCTTCGGCGGGGAGGAGAGCGCCGGCGCGAGCTTCCTCCGCTTCGACGGCACGGCCTGGACGACCGACAAGGACGGCATCCTGCTGTGCCTGCTCGCCTCCGAGATCACGGCGAAGACGGGGAAGACGCCCTCCCAGCTGTACGCCGAGCTCACCGAGCGCTTCGGTTCGCCGGCGTACGAGCGCGTCGATGCCGCGGCGACGGCGGAGCAGAAGGCGAAGCTCGGCAAGCTCGACGGGGACGCGATCACCGCGACGGAGCTCGCGGGCGAGCCCATCGTCGCGAAGCTGTCGGCGGCGCCGGGCAACGGCGCGGCCGTCGGCGGCCTCAAGGTCGTGACGGAGAACGCGTGGTTCGCCGCTCGTCCGTCCGGCACCGAGGACGTCTACAAGATCTACGCCGAGTCGTTCAAGGGCGCCGAGCACCTCCGCCAGGTCCAGGCCGAGGCCAAGCAGATCGTCGACGCCGCCATCGCCTGACCCCCACTACATGAAAACGGAGATGGTGCACGTAACGACGTGCACCATCTCCGTTTTCATGTAGTGGCGTGGGGGTCAGGGGACGGAGTAGTACCAGACGGTGGAGTCGGGGTGGTCGATCGTGATCGCGTCGTCCACGTCCCGGAAGTCCCGGTTCTCGTTGTGGCCCGCCACCTTGATCTCGAGGCCGTTCTCGCCCTGCACGATGTCGGAGATGATCATGACGTGGTCCGGGTTGCCGTTGTGGTTCCAGTCGAAGAAGGCCACGTCGCCGAGCTTGAGCCGGTCGCGCTGGGAGTCGTCGAGCCGCTCGAGGTTCGGCCCGGAGTCGCTCGCGAGCCAGTCCTCGAGCGCCGGCGCGTAGACCCACGCGCGCGTGCCCTGCCCGCCGTTGTTGGACCACGTCGCGTTCATCTCCCAGCCCCGCGCGTGCAGGGTCTGCGAGACGAAGTTGGCGCAGTCGCCGCCGCTCGGGTTGTAGTCGCCGAACTCGGGGTTGTAGCTCTTCCAGTGCGTGAGGGCGTAGCCGAGCTGCTTGTCGACGGGCGTGAGCGCCTCGTACGTGTAGGTGTTCGTCCACAGCCCGGGGATCTCGACGTCGCCGGCGAACACCGTGATCTCGGCCGTCGTGGGCTGGAAGTCCGCCGTGCGTGGCACCGAGGCCATGACGCGGGTGTCGTCCATGACGGTCACCGACGTCGCGGGGCGGTCGCCGACCAGCACACGCGTGACCCCCTCGAGGCCGAGCCCCGTGATCGCGATCTCGCCGCCACCGCTCACCGGTCCGACGGGTGCGTCGATGTCGCCGACGACGCTGACGGAGAGGTCGACGGGATCGAAGGACGGGGCGGTCGCGGCGGCCGGGCTCGTCGCGCTCCCCGCGAGCCCCCAGGTCGCGATGACGACGAGACCCGCGGCGACGGAGATCCATCGGCGGGTGGGGGTGGTGCGGAAACGGGTCACGACGGCGCTTTCTCCTGATGCGTGGCTCCGACCATGGTACCGGCGAGCGCGAGGTCCCGATCGACGCGCGCCCGCACAGTGGGGAACAGCTAACGCTCGCGCGTCGGATGATCCCGCGACTCGATGGCCCGCTGCCGGAACGCGAGGAAGAGCGGGAACGCGAAAGCCAGGGCGATGAACGGGATCGCGAGGAGGAAGAGCCACACCCGTCGGACGCCCACACGACGCGCCTCGACGATCATGAACACCACGGCGGCGATTGCGACGACGAGCAGATCCGTCGTGAGCGACGACACCGACGGCCCGCTCAGGAACCAGTCGCCGAGGTAGTCACGGCGTTCGAGGATGGCGACGACGTTGTAGGTCCAGGTCCCGACCAGCCCGACCCCGGCGAGCACCAGGTAGAGGATCGCGAGCGGCGACCAGCCGGCTGCGGAGCGCCGCGCGGGGTTCCGCTCGGCGCTCATCGGTCGGCCCCCGTCGCGACGGCCCCCGTCGGTACCGCTGCCCCCGGCCCGACGGCGGTCGGCGCGACGTCGCGCCGCTCCACCACGGCGGCACGGCGTCCGCGGAGGAGAACGAGGATCACCCCGGCGACGAGCACGGCGGCGACCGAACCGCCGACGACGAGGGTGAGCGCGTCGGGCGCCACGATCGACTGCCCGCGGAGCGCCTGCCACAGCACGACGCCCACGAGAGCCGCTGATCCCACCGTCGCGACCCGCACGAGGTCGAGGCGCACGCGCGTCGACCTCAGGAGGGGGAGCCGCCGCGCGCCCCACTCGAGTGCGATCACGAGGAGTGGCAGCGCCTGCAGGACGTGCATCCCGATGAAGTGCGGGACCCGCAGGTCCCCGCCCTCCGTGCTCCACCCGAAGAACGGCAGTCCCGCCCCGCCGTCGGCCACGCCGACGGCGTGCGCCCCGGCGATCCCGCGGAAGTCGTTCAGCTGGCCGGCCGTCGGCCCCGTCATGAGGAAGGCGAGCGCCATGCCGACGAGACCGATGACGAGGCCGCCGCGGATCGCGAGAGACCGAGCGGGATCGCCGAGCGGCGCCCGGAAGAGCACGAGCGCGAGGACGACGGTCACGAGCCAGACGACGACGATCGACGCCGCCATCACGGACCACGCAGCGGCGGCAGCCGGGGACGAGACGTTGAAGTGACTCGTCGTGCCAAGCGCGGCCGCCCCTCCGATGGCGATCATCTCGAGGACGAGCGCGAGGACGACGACGTTGCCGAGAGCGCCGAGGAGCCGCCGGCGAGCGGGTGCGAGACCGATCATCCAGGCGAGCGTGACGGCGTAGAAGACGATGGAGATGCAGAACTTGAGCGGCTTGAGCCAGAGGGGCTGCCCGAGCAGCTGACGCTCATCGACGAGGAGACCGACGACGCAGAGCACGGCGCCGAGCGCCATCACGAAGGCGACGACGATGAGCGGACGATGCAGCCGCGCGGACGCCCAGGGCACGGGGGCGGCGGGCGGACGGAGGGGACGGGCGGGGACGACGGTGTTCACGGTGGGCTCCTAGTCGGACGCGGGAGGGCGGTGGGGCGAGGGGAAGCGACGCTCCCCCTCGGTCGCTTGCGCGATGCGGCGCAGCGACAGGAGCACGGCGTCACCGAGAGCAGTGCCGACGGCCGCGATGCGTGCTTGCGCGGCGGGATCCGGTCGCGCCGCCAGCTCGTCGAAGTCGGCGCGAGCGACAATGTCCGCCGCCTCCCGGTACCGAGCGAGCCACTGCGGGCTGATGGGTTCGCCCACCGCCTCGAACGTGTCGAGGGCGCGAGCCGCAACGCGGACCGCCGGGTGCTGTCGCCCGAGCCCCTCGACGACGCCGAGCACGACCTCGACGGCGTGTTCGCTCGGCGGGGTGACCGCCCCGCTCCCGATCAGGGGAACGGCTGCCTGCGCTTCGCCGAACGCGTCGTTCAGCGGGATGCCCGTGTCGAGGGCGTCGGTGATCCGCTTGACCCCGGCGATGCTCACGCCGGCTCCCTCGACCAGCCCGCGCACCAGCCGCAGTCGGGCGAGGTGCGCCTCGCCGTAGCTCGCCCGGTTCGGCCCGTCCGGCGTACCGGGCGCGAGGATCCCCTCGCGCAGGTAGTACTTGATCGACGCGACGCTGATGCCCGAGGCGGTGCTCAATTCGGAGATGCGCATGCGGATAGCGTAACTATCGGATAGTGCCGCTGTCTACCATTGTCTGCATCGCTCCGTAGAATCGTCCGACGACCCCTCGACACCGGAGGCAGCCCGGATGACCACGTCCCCTTCGTTCCCGCCAGCGCAACCGCCGATCCCGCCGCCCGGGCAGAAGGGGACCGCCGCCTGGGCCCTCGGCTTCCTGGCCTACGTCCCTATCCCGATCGTGGCGCAGATCATGACGGGACTGATCATGGCCGGTGTCTACCCGAGCCAGAAGAAGAAGGGGCCGCTCGCTCTCGCGAATGCGCGGAACGCCGCCAACTGGGGCCTCACGTACTCGATCATGACGGTGGTCCTCTTCGGGCTGGCCATCGTGTTCGCCGCGATCATCACGGGCGGCGGAACCACGACGGCATCCGGTGGGGTGACGGCGCTCCCTCTCACCCCGATCATCGTCTGGGTCGTCCTGACCGTCGTGCACGTCGTCGTCACGATCACCGGCACGGTGCAGGCGTCGCGCGGGCGGGAGTTCCGCTTCCCGCTGGCGATCCGCTTCATCTCCGAGTGAGCCGGTCCCGGCGGAACTCAGCCGTGAGAGCGCTCTCTCGCGCGGTAGGCTTCGACGATCACCCTCGACCGCTGGAGCACCCATGAGCGACGACGCCCGCCGTTTCCCCGACCATTTCCTCTTCGGCGCTGCGACGGCCGCGTACCAGATCGAGGGAGCGGCGCATGAGGACGGCCGGACGGACTCGATCTGGGATGCGTTCAGTCGCGTGCCCGGCGCCGTGATCGACGGACACAACGGCGACGTCGCGACCGACCACTACCACCGGTACCGCGACGACGTGAAGCTCATGGCGGACCTCGGCCTCCAGACGTACCGCTTCTCCACGTCGTGGTCCCGCGTCCGTCCCGACGGCGGCCCCGCGAATGCGAAGGGACTCGACTTCTACTCCCGGCTCGTCGACGAGCTGCTCGGCGCCGGCATCAAGCCGTGGCTCACCCTGTACCACTGGGACCTCCCGCAGGCGCTCGAGGAGCGCGGCGGCTGGACGAACCGCGACACCTCCGAGCTGTTCCGCGACTACGCGATGACCGTGCACGAGGCTCTCGGCGACCGCGTCGGCGTGTGGACGACGCTCAACGAACCGTGGTGCTCGTCGTTCCTCTCCTACACGGCGGGCGCCCACGCCCCGGGCCGTCAGTCGGTCGAGGACGGGCTCGCGGCCGCGCACCACCTGCTCCTCGGCCACGGGCTCGCCGTACAGTCGCTGCGCGCCGCGGATCCGTCCCTCGAGATCGGCATAACGCTCAACCTCACGGTCGCCGAGCCCGTCGATCCGTCCAATGCGGGCGACGTCGATGCGGCCCGCCGCATCGACGGGCAGTTCAACAGGTTCTTCCTCGACCCGATCTTCCGCGGCTCCTACCCCGAGG
>CAKTZW010000194.1 GCA_934636065.1 uncultured Labedella sp. | reverse complement strand
CCGCCCGCCTCGACCCAGCCGGTCCACAACACCGGCCCTGCTGCGTCGTCCGGCTACGACGAGGAAGCCGAGCGCGATGGGCAGGAGGTACAGCACGTACGACGCCTGGTGCCGGCGCGAGCGTGTGGGGGTGGACATGGGTTCCTTCCGGTGGGGTCCCGACCCCGCGCGCGGACGGCCGCGTCGCCGGGGTCGGGACCTGATGTGGGAGCGCGCCTCAGCCCTCGGAGGCCGCGGCCTTCCCCTCGTCGTAGAACTGCTGGAGGGCGTCGAGGTACTCGTCGGCCGTCTCATTGCCGTTCGACATCGACTGCATGTGGTTCTGGATGAAGTCGAGGAAGCCGGGCACCGGGTAGTCCGGGTAGAACGTCATGGCGTCCGCGGCGATCAGCTCGTCGAAGCGCTCCGTGAACTCCCGGGTGAGATCGTCCTCGATCGTGGTCGTGTCACCGGCGAGGGGCAGGCCGCCCTTCTGGCCGATCAGGTTCTGCACCTCGGGGCTCAGCGTGATGTCGATCCAGTCGGCCGCGAGATCCTTGTTGTCGGCCTTCGCCGGAATACCCCAGAGGTGCCCGGATGAGCCCATCGAGAGCTCCGCACCGGGCAGGGTGAAGTAGCTCCACGGGAAGGTGGCCTGCTCGCGCATCCGCGCGAACTCGCCGTTGTTCCAGATGAGCATCGCGGTGTCGCCGCTCAGGAAGTTGACGGTCGCCTGCTCGAAGCTCAACCCGCTGAGGTCCTCGCCCACGTAGCCCTTCTCGATCCACTCCTGGAACCTGCGGGTCCCTTCGGCCCAGGCGCCCGAGGAGAAGTCGACGTCCTCGCGGAGGAACATGAAGTCGTCGATCGTGGACCGGTCGTCGCCGGCGGCCTGCGACACGAGCGAGTACCACACCCACATCTGGTTGAAGCCCTGGCTCGTCGCCGCGGAGCTCGAGATGGGTGTGATCCCGGCGGCGAGCATGGTGTCCATGGCCGCTTCGAAGTCCTCGAGCGTCGTCGGGATCTCGGTGACACCGGCCTGCTCGAACAGGTCTTCGTTGTAGTAGAACATCACGTACTCGCCGATGTTCGGGATTCCGTACCAGTCGCCGGAGCCGGCGTTGCCGTTTTCGTCGTACTGCGCGAACGAGGCCATCGACCCGGTCACCTTCTCGTCCCAGCCGTACTCCTCGACGAGATCGGTGATCGGGTCGAGGAGGCCCTGGGCGGCGAGCTGCCCGCCGTCGGCGTTGCCCTTGTTGAACTCGAGCACGTCGGGGACGTCGTTGCCCGAGAGCATGATCTTCGCGTTCTGCCGCATCGCGTCGAAGCTCGTGGTCTGGAAGTCGACCTTCACGTCCGGGTGCTTCTCCTTGAAGAGCTCGAGCGCGAGCGCCCAGCCCTGCCCTTGCGCGGTGTCGGGGTTCTCGTACTGCACGATCGTGAACGTGTCGCCTCCGGATTCGGAGCCGCCGGCGCAACCGGTGAGGGCGGTGGCGACGGCGAGCAGCGCCGCGGAGGCGGCGACGGCGCGTCGTGGTGCTGTGGTCTTCTTCATGTCCAGCTTCCTTGCTTTCCGTGGTGTATCGGGTCGACTCGTCCGTCGCGAAGGCACGACGAACGTCGCCCCTGTGTGGGTGCGATCGGGCACGCCGAAGGGCGCTCCCGGGGGTGGAGGAGGTGAGGCCGTCACCCCCGGTTCGGGGCGACGGCGTGCGATGCGCGGGTCAGCGCAACGGTCAGGGTGGTGGCGGTTCGGCCACCGATTCGCGGATGACGAGGGGGCAGGCCATCAGGCGGTGCTCGGGTGGGTCGGTGCGTGCACCGTTGCCCGGGGGTGCCGCCGTCGTCGCGCGGATCCGGCGGATCGCCCGCGCGACCGCCCACGAACCCATCGGTTCGAGGGGGAGCGACACACTCGTGAGGCCGGGACGCAGCGCATCCGCGACGAAGGTCTGATTGTCGAAGCCGACGACGGAGAGGTCCTCGGGGATGCGGAGCCCGAGGTCCGCGGCGGCCTGATAGATCGAGAAGGCCAACTGGTCGGAGAAGCAGAAGACCGCGGTCGGTCGGTCGGCCCGCCCGAGGAGCTCGAGCGCGACGGGGTATCCCGCGACGGTACTCGGCTCCGCTGCGGCGACCACCAGTCGCTCGTCGACCGGCACGCCGATCTCCGCGAGGGCCCGTCGGTAGCCCTCCCGCCGCAGTTCCTTCGCGATGAAACGGGGGTCCGTGACGGTGAGGTGCGCGATCCGGCGGTGCCCGCGCTCGATGAGGAAGCGGACCGCGTCGTAGGCGCCCTGCTCCTCGTCGGGCACGACGGAGTCCACGTCGTCGCGCCCTCCCGTCGGGCGTCCGTCGAGGACGACGGTGGGGATCGAGGTCGGGACGAGGGGGACCTCGAGGTCACGGTGGAACTCGGCCGCGAGGATGAGGCCCTCGATGTTCCGTTGCATGAGCGATCGCACCGCCGGAGAGTCGAGCTCCCGCTTGCCACCCGTGTCGATGAGCATGAGGAGGTAGCCGTCGTCCCACGCGGTGGTCTGCGCCCCGCGCAGCATGGGGCCGGCGAACGGGACACTCGCGACGCCATCGGAGAGGACGCCGATGGTGTGCGACTGCTTCGTCTTGAGGCTGCGCGCGAGCAGGTTGGGGACGTAGCCCATCTCCCGCGCGGTGCGGCGCACCCGCTCCGCCACGTCGGAGTTCACCCGGCCGCTGTCGCGGTCGTTGAGGACGAGCGACACGGTCGACGCGGAGACGCCCACATGCTGGGCGATGTCCTTCAGTGTCAGCATCGACATCCTCCGTTGAGACCTTCGTCAAACGTTTGATGTGACCGTAAGGACGTCAATCGTGTTGACGCAAGAAATTCGTTCCGGGACTTTCAGCGGGGTCGCGATCGCGCCTCGGCTGAGCCGGTGACGCGCCTCAGCTGCGCCGGTGCGATGCTCCGTTGAGGTCGAGGATGGCGCCCGACGACCACTGCGCCTCGGGGGATGCGAGGTAGAGGATCGCCGCGGCGACCTCGTCCGGCCGGGCGACGCGGCCGAAGGGGCTCTGCCCGCGGATGGCGTCTCCCGCTTCGCCGGACAGGCGCTCGGTCTGGCGTTCGGTGGCGACGAACCCGGGGGCGACGGTGGCGACGGAGATGCCGTACGGGGCGAGGTCCGCCGCGAGCGACTGCCCAAGGGCGTGCAATCCCGCCTTGCTGGCGGCGTACGCCGGGTGGTCCGGCTCGCCGACGAAGGCGCCGCGCGATCCGACGTTCACGATGGCGCCGCCGCTCCCCTGCTCGATGAGGTGCCGCGCGACGCAGAAGGTGAGGTGGGCGGTTCCCACGAGGTCGACGTCCACCATGCTCCGCCAGGCCCCCTGCCACGCCTCGTAGGAGCTGTCGGCGATGGGGTGACGGTTCGAGCCGGAGGGCCCGACGGCGGCGTTGTTGACGAGGACGTCGAGCCCGCCGAGCGCGCGAACGGCGTCGTCGGCGATCCGCCGGGCCTGCTCCGGGTCGGCGATGTCGCCTGCGACGATGGCGTGGCCGTCGCCCGGCAGGAGGCCGAGGGTCTCCTCGGCGTCCGAGCGGCTGCGTCCGTGGTGGATCGCGACGCGGTCGCCCGCGGCGGCGAATGCCTCCGCCGTCGCACGGCCGATTCCGCGCGATGCGCCGGTGACGAGGACGCGGCGGTTCACGACGGGCCCAGTCGCTCGCCGGTGAGGTCGGCGAGGGCGGCGATCGACTCGTCCTGGAAGCGGGGGTCGAGCGCGGCGGGGTGCGGCGCTCGTTGCGCCAGGTCGAACCAGTAGGCGCCGGAGGGCGCCGCCTCGGCCTCGGGGGCGGTCGCGAACCACACCTGTGTCAGGTGGCCGCGCGAGAGGTCGCCCGTCGCGGACGGACCGCCCATCTTCGTCGGCATCCATCCGGGATCGACGGCAGCCGTTCGCACGCCGGGCCAGCGGCGGGCGAGCGCCGCCGCGAGCGTTGTCACGAGGAGCTTGCTGTCCGCGTACGCCTGGCCCGCATCCCATCGACGCGTGTTCCAGTCGAGATCGCCGAGGTCGGCGGTGCCGGAGCGGTGCAGTCCGCTGCTGAGGTACACGAGCCGGTCGGGGCGTTCGATGAGCGCGGTGAGGAGGTAGGGGGCGAGCGTATTGATCGCGAACGTGCGGGCGTGGCCCTCGGGCGTCGCACCGCGTTCGCGCTCGATGTAGACGCCTGCGTTGTGGATGACGGCGTCCATCCGCCCCACGGCGTTGACCTGCTCCGCGACCGAGCGCGTCTCCTCCGCGCTCGACAGGTCACCCGTCACCACTGCCGTGGCCCGGTCGGCGAGGGTACCGAGGTCGGCCGCTCGGGTCGCGTTGCGCGCGTGCAGGACGATCTCGTGCCCCTCGTCCGCAAGGGACTCCGCGGCGGCGCGACCGAGCCCGTCGACCGAACCGGTGATGAAGATCCGAGCCATGACATGCCCCTTCCGCTCGCCTTCACGCTAGCCGAGCGCGCCAGAGGGCCGCACCGGAGCCCGTCGTCGGCCGCAACCATTCCCGGTCCCTGAGCCTGTCGAAGGGCGGTCCCTCCGCAACCGCACCGGTCCGGTCCGGTCCCTGAGCCTGTCGAAGGGCGCCACCTCCACAACCGCAGCTCACCACCCGACCCCGCCACCGCGGTCCCAGAGCTTGTCGAAGGGCACAATCTCAGGAGGCGACTCGTCGTCCACAAAAGCGTTCTCCACCGGGTTATTCCTTCCGCTGGGGACACCGGTCGGAATGTCGGTGGCATGGTGTTCACTGTTCCTATGAGGGAACACGGAGCAGCACTCGGAGAGGCCATTGCAGCAGCGGTCGGTGTCCTCGCCGAGCCCACCCGCACCCTCACCCCGGCCACCCTGCCCGGACCCGACTACATCGACCTCCTCCAGCAAGTGGAGGGCTTGGGTCGCGTCGTGGACGCGTTGCGGGTGCGTCTCGCGGGCGACGCGCGGCGCCGCTCCACCGGCCCCATCGACACGTTCGGGGCGCTCGGGTACCGCAACGACGTCGAAGCCGTCGCGACCCTCACCGGCACGAGCGAGGCAACCGCGCGAGCTCGCATCCGCACCGGTGAAGC
>CAKTZW010000193.1 GCA_934636065.1 uncultured Labedella sp. | reverse complement strand
CCCATCCGGCCCAGTCGCGCACCGTCGGTTCGCCCGAGCCCCCGGGACCGAAGACGACGGCGCGTTCGCCCTCGGCGACGGCGTCGTCGCCCACGTCGACGACCAGCTGATCCATCGAGATGAGCCCGACCACCGGCCGCCGTACCCCGCGGATCGTCACCTTCGCCTGGTGCGATGCGGCTCGCGGGAGCCCGTCGCCGTAGCCGAGCGGGACGAGGGCGAGCCGCGTGTCGCGATCGGTGTGGTGGCTCAGCCCGTAGCCGACGCCGGTCCCGGCCTTCACATCCCGCACGGAGACGACCGGGGCGTCGAGCGTCATGGCCCCCTCGAGCGGGAAGCGGTGCGCCGGGTCGATCCCGAAGAGGCCGGCGCCGACGCGCGTGAGGTCGAAGCGGGTGTCGGGTCGGGACAGTGCGGCGGCCGTCGCCGCGAGATGTCGGACGCTCGGGCGGAGTCCGGCGCGCACGGCCATGCGGCAGCCGTTGAGGAAGCGGAGGCGTTCGATGTCGTTCTCCTCGTCGTCGGGGTCCTGAGCCGACGACAGGTGGGCCATGACCCCGACGACGCGGATCGCCCCGCGCTCCTCCCAGTGCCGGGCGAAGAACATGAGCTGCCGCCACTCGGCGGGAGCGGCGCCGTCGCGGGACATGCCGACGTCGAGGTGGAGGTGCACGCGTGCGGGCGTGCCGGAGGCGACGGCGGCACCCGCGATCGCGAAGAGGTGACGCGTGCCGGGCACCGCGAGGTCGATCCCGGCGGCGATGGCGCTCGACCAATCGGCGTCGACCGGGTTGAGCCAGCTGAGGAGGGGCGCACGCACGCCGTGGGCGCGCAGCGGCATGGCCTCCTCAATGGACGTGACGCCGATCCAGCTCGCACCGGCCGCGAGCACGACGGCCGCTTGCGGTCCGTGCCCGAAGGCGTCCGCCTTCAGCACGGCCATGAGGGGCGTGTCGGTCGATCGCACGATGCGCGCGACATTGCGCGCGACCGCTCCGTCATCGATGAGGAGGCGCGATCCGTCGTGCATGGTGGCTCCGTTCCGCCGCCCTCGGGACGAGCGGTCGCTCCACGTTACGAATGCGCGTGCGCCTGGATCGTCGGTCGCGAGAGTGAAGGGGTCGGGGTCGCGTACATCGGAAGGATGAAAGGTGCACTGCCGCCCTGCTGCGGACGCCGTGCTGCGTACCTCGTGCCGTCGTCGTGCAACCGTCGTGCTGTCCACCTGCTGCGCCGCTCGCACGAACCCGGCATGCTGGAACGATGTTCGACGGCTTCGCGGAGACGATCATCGACACCGGGGAGGCGCGGATCCGGGTGCGCCATGGCGGCGAGGGCCCGCCCGTCCTGCTGCTTCACGGCCATCCTCGGACGAGCGCGACCTGGCATCGGGTCGCTCCGGAGCTCGTGGAGCGCGGCTTCACCGTCGTGTGTCCGGACCTCCGCGGGTACGGGCGATCAGTGGGTCCGCCGCCCGCCCCCGATCACTCGGCCCACTCGAAACGCGCCGTCGCGAGCGACATGGTCGCCGTGATGTCGTCCCTCGGTCACGAGCGCTTCGCCCTCGCCGGTCACGACCGCGGCAGCTACGTGGCCTTGCGGCTCGCCCTCGACCACCCGGAGCGGGTGGATCGGCTCTGCCTCATCGACTGCCTCCCGATCAGCGAGCACCTCCGCCGCATCACGGCCGAGTTCGCCGCCGACTGGTGGCACTGGTTCTTCTTCGCCCAGCCGGAGAAGCCGGAGCGCGCGATCCTCGCGGACCCGGAGGCCTGGTACGGCGGCGACCCCGGCCGGATGGGGGAGGAGAACCACGCGGAGTGGCTCGCGGCGATCCGCGATCCGGACGTCGTGCGAGCGATGCTCGAGGACTATCGGGCCGGACTCACGATCGACCGGGCCGACGAGGAGGCGGATCGCGCGGCCGGGCGCCGCGTCTCCATGCCCCTCCTCGTCCTGTGGTCGCTCCGCGACGACCTCGAACGCCTCTACGGCGACCCGCTCGCGATCTGGGCCGACTGGGCCGACGACGTGCGCGGTCGGGGCATCGACTCCGGGCACCACGTCGCCGAGGCGCCGCTCGAGCTCGTGCGCGCGTTCGCGGGCTTCTTCGGGGACGGAACCGTGGCCGGCTGACCCGCGTCACGCTGGCCCCGCCATGACGCTGTGCGCCGCCGTTACGCCGGCCCCATGACGAAGCCCGAACGTGATCATCCCGTGCTCGCGTCCGACATCTCCCGCTCCTGGATCGGCATGGCCATCTGGGCTCCGATCGCCTTCGCCCTGCCGCTCCTGCTCCTCATCGCGGGAGGATGGCCGGACCTGTCGGAACAGGACGTGCTGCGATTCGCGCTGTTCTGCGGCTGGGCGTCGTTCTGCGTCGTCTTCGCGGTCCTCGCGTGCGTGGCGTTCCTCCGCGCGGACGCCGAGCGCTTGAGGCTGTGGTTGCGCGCCACCCGCCCTTCGGAGGGGCGGCGAGCCCGGATCTGGTGGTCGATCAACGGGGGAGGAGCGGTGTGGTGGGCGGTGGCCGGGGCGTCGGTCACGATGTACGCGCTCGTCTCCCTCGCCGTGCGGTCTCCGTCCAGAGCCTCATCGCCTTCACCTTCAACACGGTCCTCGTCGCGCTCCTCGTGAGCGTGCTCCTGCGGGCGTCTGAGCCGGGCAGTCCCGAGGGTGGGGACACTCAAGCTCGACTTCGACGACGCGGGGTGTGTCAGCGCGGGGTCGGCGCTAACATCCGGGTATGTCGCTCCGATGGGAAGAAGTGGTCGTCGATTGCCGTGATCAGGTGGCGCTGAGCCGCTGGTGGGCCGAGGCGCTCGGGTGGGAGTTCCTCGATCCGGACGACGAGGACGAACCCGAGCTCCGCAATCCCGAGGGCGGCGCGACGCTCCTGTTCGTTCGGGTGCCCGAGCCGAAGTCGGTCAAGAACCGACTGCACCTCGACTTCGTTCCGGACGACCAGGCCGCCGAGGTCGAGCGGTTGCTCGCGATGGGGGCGACGCACGCCGATGTCGGCCAGGGGCCGGACGATCCGTGGGTCGTGCTCGCCGACCCGGAGGGCAACGAGTTCTGCGTGCTCTCCGCCCGCTAGGTGAGTTCGCGCCCCGGCACCGCGCTCGGGCATCCCGCTCGACTCAGTCCGCGTGCAGCCCCACGTACATGGAGTCGTGCAGCTCGGCGACGTGGTCGAACGCGAGTCGGCTCGCGGCCCCGCCGTCCCCGGCCCGGAGCGCCGCGACGAGGAGGGCGTGCTCCTCGTTCGACCCGCGCAGGTAGTCGATGCGATAGGGGATGAAGTAGGCGTAGAGCTCGTGGGAGATGCGGTGGTGGAGCTCGCTCGCCCCCACGAGTCCGGCCGCGGCCGCGAGCTCCTCGTGGAACGCGGTGTCGGCCGCTCGGAACCCGGCCCAGTCCGGCACGCTGCGCATCTCACCGACGAGGGCGTCGAGGCGCGCGAACCGGGTCGTGTCGCGGGCTGACGCGGCGACGCCCGCGAGTCCGGCCTCGAGAGCCGCGCGCTGGTCGATGAGCGCATGCACTCGCTCGGCGTCCTCGCGGTACGCGGCGACCGCCGACGCGTTCGCCGCCGCCCCGTTCACCACACCCCCGGGTGCCGGGGCGTCGGCGATGAAGGTGCCGCCGGCGTTGCCCCGTCGGCGCACGAGCAGGCCTTCGTCGCTCAGGGCGCGGTAGGCCCGCCGGACGGTCATGCCGCTGACGTCGAACGCGACGGCGGTCTCCTCCGGCGACGGAAGGCGCTGGCCGGGGAGGAGCATGCCGAGCTCCACCGCGAGGGCGATGCGGGCGCGGACGGTGTCGACGGCGGAGGTGCGCCGGATCGCGCCGAGCGACGGGGACGAGAGGTCGATGGTGTCCTCCTCGTCTCGCGTCGTGTCGTCTCGCGTCGTGCGGTGTCGTCTCGCGTCGTGCGGTGCCCGGGCCGGCCGGCGCCGACCCGGGCTCGCGGTCGCTCAGTCGGTGACGCCCGGCGCCGTGCCGGTGGTGGCACCGGTCGCGGTGACGCCCGCCGCAGCGGCCCCCTCGTCCTCGACGGCGTCGAGGGGGAAGCGCCTCCCCAACACGATACCGAGCGCCATGGCCGCCACGGGCACGAGGGCGAGCACCGTGCTCACGGCGACGCTCCCGCCCGTCACGAGCGTGAAGTTGGACAGCACGAGCCACATCGCGAAGGCGAGTCCGACGACGGCGAGGATCGGGAAGACGCGAGCGCCCCACACGCGACCGGTCGCGATGTCCCGTCGCCGCGAGAAGAACACGAACACCGCGATCGACGTCGTGAGCATGAGCAGCACCATCCCGACGGTCGCGACGCCCGCCATCGACCCGAACACGCCGACGAGGGGGTCGAGACCCGAGAGCGCGAGGGCCGCGAGGATCACGACGGCGGTGATCGTCTGCACGATCGAGGAGAACGACGGCGAGTGGTGCGCGCCGTGCCGGTGCCCCAGTCGAGCCGGGAGGGCCCCGTTGTGGGCGAGCGTGAACTGGTAGCGCGCGATCACGTTGTGGAAGGACAGCACGCACGCGAAGAGGCTCGTGATGAGCAGCACCTGGATGACGTCGCGCATGATGGGCCCGAGGTACTGCGTCGCGGTGTCGAGGAGGAAGTTCCCGTCGCCCGCGAGCGTCTTCTGGGCTGTCGACACGGCCGCGTCCGCGCCGACGCCCGTGATGAGCGCCCAGCAGGAGACCGCGTAGAAGACACCGATGATGATGACGGCGAGGTAGGTGGCGCGCGGGATGGTCTTCTCCGGATCCCGCGCCTCGTCGCGGAACACCGCCGTCGCCTCGAAGCCGATGAAGCCCGTGAGCGCGAAGAGCACGGCGACGCCGATCCCGCCCGTGAACACGTTCGCCGGGTCGAACGTCTCGACCGCGGGGCCCGCGGCGCCGCCCGTCGCGAAGACGACCACGTCGAGCACCACGACCACGAGGATCTCGAGGGCGAGCGCGACCCCGAGCACCCGCGCGCTCAGGTCGATGTGGCGGTAGCCGAGGACCGCGACGATCGCCATGGTCGCGAACGCGTACAGCCACCAGGGGATGGACGGGCCGCCGAAGAACGTCACGAGGTCGTCGAGCGCCCAGCCCATGTA
>CAKTZW010000192.1 GCA_934636065.1 uncultured Labedella sp. | reverse complement strand
CCCGGGGATCGTCGGCGCGAGTCCGTCGATCCCCGGATGAATCGGACGCTGGCGCTGGCCCCTCGTGACCGCGGCGCTCGCGTCAGTGACGCGGGCGGTCCTTCGCTCGGACCCGCAGCCCGGAGGCGATGAGACGGCGGGTGAGCTCGTTCGCCGAGACGGCCTGGGCGCCGGCGGCGACGAGGCGCGCGTGCTCGTGTCGCGGCACGTCGTAGTGGTCGAGGTCGAAGCTCCGGGCGGGGAGCCCGGTGGCTCGCGCGAAGGCGTGCAGCTCGTCGATCGATTGGTCGCTCACGAGGTGCGACCACAGGGTCTCGTGGGCCGGCCACAGGGGCGGATCGATCAAGACCGTCATGTCGCCGAGTCTACGAGCACGGCTCGCCGGACGTCATTTGCCGCAACCGCGCCCGATGGCGTAAACTCGACCCTTGGTGCGCGCAGCTTATCCCTGCGTTCGAGCCGAGGTTTTCTGACCGGACAGACTTTTCATCCCACGAGGTCTGGCGAGGGCAGTGACAATCCTTTCCAAATCGAAGCCAGTGAGCGCGAGCTCCCGGGAGAAGTAGGTACGAAGTGGTTTACGCAGTAGTGCGAGCCGGCGGTCGCCAGGAGAAGGTCGAAGTCGGGACCATCGTGACGATGGACCGCGTGAAGGCGGACAAGGACGGCAAGCTCACGCTCGCCCCGGTCCTCCTCGTCGACGGTGACACGATCACGTCCGACGCCAAGGCGCTCGAGAACGTCGTCGTGTCCGCCGAGGTCATCGAGAACCTCCGTGGACCGAAGATCGTCATCCAGAAGTTCAAGAACAAGACCGGCTACAAGAAGCGCCAGGGGCACCGTCAGGAGCTCACGCGCGTCAAGGTCACCGGAATCAAGTAGCCAGAGGAGAGACAGACATGGCACACAAGAAGGGTGCGAGCTCCACTCGCAACGGTCGTGATTCCAACGCACAGCGCCTCGGCGTGAAGCGCTTCGGCGGGCAGACCGTCCTGGCGGGCGAGATCCTCGTCCGCCAGCGCGGCACGCACTTCCACCCCGGCGTCAACGTCGGTCGTGGCGGCGACGACACGCTCTTCGCGCTGTCCGCCGGCGCCGTCGAGTTCGGCCAGAAGGGTGGCCGCAAGGTCGTCAACATCGTGGCCGCCGCCGAATAGTCGGTGGTTCTCTGTGGCAAGGGCGAGCTTCGGCTCGCCCTTGCTGTTTCTCCGGGCATCGCGGGACACGGGCGTCGTCCCGACGCGAACGGTCCGCGCTCTCATCCCAGCATTCGGTAAGGAAGTGGTTCGATGGTCACCTTCGTCGACGAGGTGACTCTGCATCTCAAGGCCGGCAACGGAGGAAACGGCTGCGTCTCCATCCGACGCGAGAAGTTCAAGCCCCTGGCCGGGCCTGACGGCGGAAGCGGGGGAGACGGCGGCGACATCGTGCTCGTCGCCGACCCGCAGACGACCACGCTGCTCGGCTACCACCGGGCGCCGCACCGTTCGTCGCAGAGCGGTGGCTTCGGCATGGGCGACTACCGGAACGGGACGACGGGCGAGACGCTCGAGCTCCCCGTCCCGGTCGGCACCGTCGTGAAGGACGCCGAGGGCAACGAGCTCGTCGACCTCGTCGAGCCCGGGATGCGGATCGTCGTGGCACCCGGCGGCCAGGGCGGTCTCGGCAACAACGCTCTCGCGAGCGCGAAGCGCAAGGCGCCCGGTTTCGCCCTCCTGGGCACGCCGGGGTGGGAGGGCGATGTCGTCCTCGAGCTCAAGACGGTGGCCGACGTCGCCTTCGTCGGATTCCCATCGGCCGGGAAGTCCAGTCTCATCGCCGCGGTCTCCGCGGCGAAGCCGAAGATCGCCGACTACCCCTTCACGACCCTGGCACCGAATCTCGGAGTCGTGCAGGCCGGCGACGTGCGCTTCACGGTGGCGGATGTCCCCGGGCTCATCGAGGGCGCGAGCGAGGGCAAGGGCCTCGGTCTCGAGTTCCTCCGGCACGTCGAGCGGTGCTCCGCGCTCCTGCACGTGCTCGACTGCGCGACGCTCGAGCCGGGACGCGACCCGGTGAGCGACCTCGACGTCATTCTCGCCGAGCTCGCGGCGTACCCGGTGCCCGACGGGCAGGTGCCGCTCACGGAGCGCCCGCAGCTCATCGCCCTCAACAAGGTGGACGTCCCGGACGCTCGCGACCTCGCCGAGCTCGTTCGTCCCGAGCTCGAGAAGCGCGGGTTCCGCGTGTTCGAGATCTCCGCCGCGAGCCACCAGGGACTACGTCAACTCACCTTCGCCCTCGCGGAGATCGTCGCGGCCGACCGCGAACTCAAGGCGGCCACCCCCGCGCCCGAGCGCATCGTCATCCGCCCGAAGGCCGTCGACGAGCAGGGGTTCGAGATCCGCGTCGAGGGCGGCACGTACGGTCCCGTCTACCGGATCCTCGGGGCGAAGCCCGAACGCTGGGTGGCCCAGACCGACTTCACGAACGACGAGGCCATCGGCTTCCTCGCGGACCGTCTCGCGAAGCTCGGCGTCGAGGACGAGCTCATGAAGAAGGGCGCCGTGGCCGGATCGACCGTCGTCATCGGACCGGGAGCCGGCATCGTCTTCGACTGGGAGCCGACCCTCACATCCACGGCGGAACTCATCACGACGCCGCGCGGCGTCGACGCCCGACTCGACACGAACGCGCGGCCGACGCGAGGAGAGCGCCGCGACGCCTACTTCGAGCGCATGGACGCCAAGACCGAGGCCCGCGAGGAGCTCGAGCGAGAGCGTCGCGCGGGGCTGTGGCAGGACGACGACGACACCATCGCCGATGACGACGCCCGCTGACCGGTCCCTCGTGCGGACCTCCCGCCGCGTCGTCGTCAAAGTCGGTTCGTCCTCGATCAGCGGGGCGAACGCCGCCAACATCGAGCCGCTCGTCGACGCGCTGGCGGCGGTCCATGCGCGCGGCGCCGAGGTGATCCTCGTCTCGTCCGGGGCGATCGCCACCGGCATGCCGTACTTGAGGCTCAAGTCGCGTCCCACCGACCTCGCGACGCAGCAGGCCGCTGCCGCTGTGGGTCAGAACGCCCTGGTCTACCGATATCAGGACAGCCTCGACCGGTACGACATCGTCGCCGGCCAGGTGCTGCTCACCGCCGGCGACCTCGAGAACGCCTCTCATCGCAGCAACGCGCAACGCGCCATGGAGCGTCTGCTAGCACTCCGGATCCTCCCGATCGTCAACGAGAACGACACCGTCGCAACGCACGAGATCCGATTCGGCGACAACGACCGGCTCGCGGCCCTCGTGTCCACACTCGTGGGCGCCGACGCGCTCGTCCTCCTGAGCGACGTCGACGCGATCTTCACCCGCCCGCCGGACGAGCCGGGCGCCGAGCGGATCCCGCTCGTGACGGACGGCTCCGAGCTCGTCGACGTCACCTTCGGGGCATCGACGAGCGGCGTCGGGACGGGAGGCGCGTCGACCAAGGTCAGTGCCGCCCGGCTGGCTGCCGCGTCGGGCACCGGGGTGCTCGTCACGTCCATCGATCGGGTCGCCGACGCCCTCGCGGGCGACGACGTCGGCACGTGGTTCCAGCCGCGGAGCGACGACGGAGCCGAGGCCCGCTGAACCTCGGCTCTCGGTAGAATCGGGGGATGACAGAGACGACCGTCGCCACGTCCCTCCTCGACCGGTTCACCGGCGCGCGCGAGGCGGCCGTCCGGCTCGCGACGAGCACGGGTTCGGAGCGACGCGACGCGTTGCAGTCGATCGCGGCGGCGATCGACGCGGCCGTCGGACGCGTCATCGACGCGAACGCGCTCGATCTCGCGAACGGACGCGAGAACGGTCTCTCCGCCGCGCTCCTCGATCGCCTCACGCTGACCCCCGAGCGCGTCGCGTCCCTGTCCGCGTCCGTCCGGGAGATCGCCTCTCTTCCCGACCCGCTCGGGCAGACCGTGCGCGGCTCCCGTCTCGGCAACGGGCTCAAGATCGACCAGGTGCGGGTGCCCTTCGGTGTCGTCGGCGCGATCTACGAGGCGCGGCCGAACGTGACCGTCGACATCGCCGCGCTCGCCCTCGCGAGCGGCAACGCGAGCATCCTTCGGGGCGGGTCGGCCGCCCAGGGGAGCAACGCCGTCCTCGTCTCGGTCATGCAGGACGCCCTCGAGACCGCCGGCCTCCCGCGCGAGACCGTGCAGACGATCGACGAGTTCGGCCGCGAGGGCGCGAGGGCGCTCATGCAGGCCCGCGGGTTCGTCGATGTGCTCGTGCCGCGGGGGAGCGCGAGTCTCATCGAGACGGTCGTCTCCTCGTCCACGGTTCCCGTCATCGAGACGGGTGCCGGCGTCGTGCACATCGTGCTCGACGAGTCGGCGCGGCTCGACTGGGCGATCGACATCGTGGAGAACGCGAAGGTCCAGCGGCCCAGCGTCTGCAACTCCGTCGAGACTCTCCTCGTCCACTCGGCCGCGGCGAAGCGGCTGCTGCCTCCGGTGCTCGACCGTCTCGCCTCCTCCGGCGTCACGGTGCACGCGGACGAACGCACGCGGGAGATCTGGCCGGCGGCCGTCCCGGCCTCCGACGACGAGTGGGCGACGGAGCACCTGAGCCTCGACATCGGCGTCCGCGTCGTCGACGACCTCGACGAGGCCATCGAGCACATCCGGCGCTTCTCGACGAAGCACACCGAGTCGATCCTCACCGAGGACGTCGCGAACGCCGAGCGCTTCCTCGCCGAGGTTGACTCGGCCGTCGTCATGGTGAACGCCTCCACCCGCTTCACCGACGGCGGCGAGTTCGGCTTCGGGGCGGAGGTGGGAATCTCCACCCAGAAGCTGCACGCTCGCGGACCGATGGGGCTCACCGAACTCACGAGTACGAAGTGGATCGTGAGGGGATCGGGCCAGAGCCGCGACTGACCCGCTCGGCTTCGCTCTGCCGCGGTGCGCCGGGTCGTCCGGCCGGTGGCGAGCGGATAGACTGGGCGGAGCGCCTCGGGCGCACGGACGAATGGAGCACGGATGTCGTTGGTGGCAGGGTCGATCGACGCGGTGACGGTTCTCGCGAGCGTGGTGGCGGAGACCGAGCACCACACCGAGCTCCCGATGCCCGCCTTCATGTTCGGCGTCGTCGCCGCAGTCCTGTTCGCCGTG
>CAKTZW010000191.1 GCA_934636065.1 uncultured Labedella sp. | reverse complement strand
AACGACGTCGAAGCCGTCGCGACCCTCACCGGCACGAGCGAGGCAACCGCGCGAGCTCGCATCCGCACCGGTGAAGCGCTGGTTTCAGGAGTCTCTCTCACCGGGTCCCCCACGGCACCCGCCCATTCGGTGATCGCGGACGCGGTCACGGACGGTTCACTCGGAGTGGAAGCCGCGGCGCTGCTCGTGCGCGAACTGGACGCCGTCGCCTCCCGCATGGAACCGACTGTGCTCCACAAGGCCGAAGCCGGGCTCGTGGAGTTGGCCCAGGGAAACGAGTCGCGCCCGCCGCTGCGTGTCGACCTCGTACGCGGCCAGGTCAAGGCATTCATCGCCGTCATCGACCCGGATGGGGCACGGCCCACGGAAGAAGCCGCCCGCCGGCAACGGTCGCTGCGGTTCGGGAAGGAAACCCCCGAAGGATTGATCCCAATCACCGGCATGCTGATGCCGGAAGTCGGCGCCACCTTCAAACGCCTCACCGACGCCCACATCCGCAGCGTGACGTTCACGGAGGAACCGGTCCCTGCGGAGGTGATGGCGGACACGCGTCGGCCCGATCAGAGCCGACACGATTCGCTCGCGTCGATCCTCAGCGCTGCGTCCCGGGTCGCCGATGCACCGGAGCTCGCCGGCGCCGCCCCAGCGGTGATCGTCACGATCACGCAGGACGCTCTCGACGACGAACATGGCGTCGGGTCCATCGACGGCCTCGACACCCCCATCAGTTCCAGCACGGTCCGACGCCTCGCCGATACTCGCGGCACCCAAACCGTCACTATGAGCAGGGCTGGGCAGATCCTCTCCCTCGGATCCACACAACGGTGCTTCACCCCCACCCAACGTCGCGCGATCACCGCCCGCGACGGCGGGTGCATCATCCCCGGGTGCACGATCCCCGCCGGATGGTGCGAAGTCCACCACGTCGTCCCGCACCGGGACGGCGGGGAAACCCACACGGACAACGGTGTGCTCCTGTGTTGGGGACACCATCAGAAGATCGACACCGGACCCTGGCGCATCAGCATGCCCGGAGGCGTCCCCCACGTCCGCGGACCCGGACACCATCACTGGACCCGCGCCACGAAGAAGCGGGACGGCAGGCCGGCTCCGCCCCGCGCTTGACCCCCGCTCGCCGCCGCGGCGGCTGATCTGCCGGCGGAACGTCACACCTCCCTGCGGTGGCACGTGGGCACATGAACCCGGACCGCCACCACCACCGCGGAGGAGCGCGCCTCGGACTGGCAATAGTCGCGTCCGGGTGCGGCTTCACAGCACCGAAGGGATCAACAGAAGACGACGAAGAGAGGAACGACGAAGAGAGGAACGACGAAGAAGAAGAACGAAGAAGAAGAACGAAGAAGAAGAACGAAGAAGAAGAACGAAGAAGAAGAACGAAGAAGAAGAAGAACAGAAGAGGGACGAACAGAAGAGGAAAGGACAAAGCGAAGAAGGACACCCGCGCGGTAGTCCGGCGCGGGTTGCGCGATCGCGTCGCCGGGGCCGACTGTCGACGGCCCCCGGATTCGCACGATCGGCGGGCCGATGCGCGGCTTCCTGCTCGGCTCGACCCTCGCGGCCACGGACCAGCGGAGGCCCAGATCACATTTTGAAACCTTTCATTGACGGGCGTATCGCGCCGTCGTACCATGACGAAAGCCCATCGTTGAATTGTTTTCGCGTGTGGTGACACGGCACCGTCCTAGACGGCTTACAAGGAGGTAAGAAATGTCCAACGTACGACGACGCTCGCGGAGGATGGCTGGGCTCGGCCTGGTCGCCGCGACGACTGTGGCACTCGTCGGGTGCTCGAGCGGCGGTGGAGGCGGGGACGAGGGCGAGGTCACGCTCTCCTGGCTGCAGGGAAGCGGCGTGCAGACCAACATCGCGATCGCCGAGGCTCTCGCCGAGGCCTTCCACGAGGAGAACCCCGACATCACGATCGAGGTCGACCCGAGCGGCGGGAGCGGGTCGGAGTACGACAACCTCCTCAAGACGCGTCTCGCCACGGGCGAGGTCGGCGACATGTTCTGGTACAACAGCGGGTCGCAGCTGTCCGGCCTCAACCCGGATCAGACGCTTCTCAATGTGGCGGAGGAGGCGTGGGTCGACGACCTCGACGACACCTTCCGTCCCACCGTGTCCGGAGCCGACGGGGCCGTCTTCGGTCCTCCGCTCGCGACCGCAGCCGGCGGTGGGTTCTTCTACAACGTCCCGCTCTATGAGGAGCTGGGACTCGAGATCCCGACGACCTGGGACGACTTCCTCGCGAACGCCGATGCGATCAAGCAGGCGGGCCTCCCCGCGGTCGCTCAAACGTACGGGGACACCTGGACATCGCAGATGCTGATCCTCGCCGACTTCTACAACATCTATGCGGACAACGAGAACTGGGCCGACGAGTACACGGCGAACGAGATCAAGTACGCCACCGACCCCAAGGCGCTCGAGAGCTTCACGAAGCTCCAGGACCTCGCCGACGGCGGCTATTTCAACGACGACTTCGCGTCAGCCACGCTCGACGACGGTCTCCGCATGGTGGCCACCGGCGAAGCCGGGCACTACCCGATGCTGACGGGTCTCTACTCCTCTCTCGAGGCTGTCGCACCCGACGACGTGGACAACGTCGGATTCTTCCCCGTCCCCGGAGACGACGCCGGGACCAACGGTGTCACCATCTGGATGCCGCCCGCCGTGTACGCACCCGCCAACACCGAGCACCCGGAAGCGGTCAAGGAGTTCATGGCCTTCGTCGCGAGCCCGGCCGGATGCGACGTCATCCTCGAGTCGGCCGGGGCCACCGGCCCCTTGCTCGTCGACGGGTGCGAGCTGCCCGCTGACACTCCGCGCCTCGCTTCCGACCTCCAGCCCTATGTCGACGCCGGAACGACCGGCCCGGCGCTCGAGTTCCTCTCCCCGATCAAGGGACCGGCTCTCGAACAGCTGACGGTCGAGGTCGGCTCGGGCATCCGGGGCGCCGAGGAAGCCGCAGGCCTCTACGACCAGGACGTCGAGAAGCAGGCGCAGCAGCTCGGCCTCGAAGGCTGGTAGACCTTCCCGCATGATCGGCGAGTCGGCGGGGGCGGAGCGATCCGTCCCCGCCGATCACCCGCGATCGAGATGGAGCACTCATGACCACCGTCCTGGCACCGGCGACAGCCGTGTCCCCCGAACCGACCCCACCACCGAAGCGCCGCGGTCGAGCCCTCGGTAGCTCGTCGTACCCGTACTGGTTCCTCCTCCCCGCGGGAATCATCTACGCGGTCCTGTTCCTCGCGCCGACGTTCGCGTCCTTCTACTTCGCCTTCACGCGGTGGAACCTCTTCAGTGTCGAGTTCATCGGGTGGGACAACTTCGCGTTGTTCTTCCGCGATCCGCAGCTCACCAGGGGCTTCACCAACACGCTGATCTACGGCGTCCTCACGTCCGGCCTGAAGGTCGTCATCGGTCTCGCGCTCGCCGTGCTCCTGACATCGTCGATCTTCGCGCGGGGATACCTCCGAGCGGTCATCTTCTTCCCCGTGCTCGTGTCGACCATCGGTGTCGGCATCACCTTCCGGGCCCTGATGGACCCGGAGGACGGCTTGATCAACCAGACGCTCTCGCTCGTCGGCATTCAGGGTCCGGGATGGCTGACCGACCCGAACCTCGCGCTGTACTCCGTCATCGGAGTCGACATCTGGAAGGGCGTCGGCCTGGCGACTCTCATCTTCATGGCCGGCATCGTGTCCATCCCGCGCGAGTACTACGAAGCCGCGACGATGGACGGCGCGAGCGGGTGGAAGAACTTCTGGAGCATCACGGTGCCGCTCGTCGCACCGGCGACGACGACGGTCATCATCCTGTCGCTCATCGGCGGACTCCGCTCCTTCGACCTCATCTGGGCGACGACGCGCGGCGGACCCGGCTTCTCGAGCGATGTCATCGCCTCCGTCATTTTCAAGCAGTATCAGGCGGGCTTCTACGGGCTGTCGACAGCGGGGAACGTCATCCTGTTCCTCGTCGTGACGGCGATCGTCCTGCCCCTGTTCCTGTGGTTCAACCGGAAGCAGACCGACCTATGAACACCCGCACCCGCCGCAGCCATGTCCTCGGGATCGTCGCGATCCTCGTCTCGGCGATCGTCTTTCTGATCCCCTTCGCGTTCATCCTCCTGACCTCGTTCAAGACCCAGGAGCAGGCCTCGCTGCTCGACTTCGCACTGCCGGTCGACTTCGCCTTCGTCGAGAACGTGGTCGCGGTGTTCCAGACGAACGACTACATGCTCGTCACGGCCTTCATCAACAGCACGATCCTGACGGTGGCGTCCGTCGCCATCATGGTGGTGCTGTCCGCGATGGTGGGCTGGGTCCTCGCCCGACGTCCGTCACGGTGGAACGGCCCGATCAGTTTCCTGGTTCTCGCCGGTCTCATCGTGCCGCCGGCCGTCGTGCCGACGATCTGGGTCCTGCAGTCGCTCGGACTGTTCAAGACCCTCCACGGTCTCGTTCTGATCGAGGTGGCCTACGGGATGGCGTTCTGCATCCTCCTCTTCCGCTCCTTCGTGTCGACGATCCCGAAGGAGCTCGACGAGGCCGCCATCATCGATGGTGCCGGACCCGTCCGCCTTTTCTTCCAGGTGGCGTTCCCCTTGCTGCGCAGTGTGATCGTGACGGCGATCGTGGTTCAGGCTGTCGCGGTGTTCAACGACTTCGCCAACCCGCTGTACTTCCTGCCGGGAGCGGAGAACGCCACCGTTCAGCTCACGCTCTACAACTTCCAGAGCCAGTATCAGACGTCCTGGAACCTCCTGTTCACGGACATCCTGCTGATCACGATCCCCCCGCTCATCATGTACATCTTCTTCAACCGTCAGATCGTCGCGGGCATGACCGCCGGCGCGATCAAGGGATGACCGATGAGCCGTCGAGCGGCGCCCGCCTCGCGGGGATGAACCGGTGAGCGTCTCCGATCTCGCGGCCCGTTCGCTCGGCCTCGTGCCGGATGCCGCGGCCGGGCCGGTCAGGCAGGTCGCCACCTACCTCACCATCGTGTCGATGGCGGCGCTGGGGCTCGGCGTCGACGTGCGGGTGCTGGCCCGCGTCGGCCACGACGCCTCGGAGGAGATCGAGGACTTCTCGCACGCCCGCTTCCTCAACGCC
>CAKTZW010000190.1 GCA_934636065.1 uncultured Labedella sp. | reverse complement strand
GCATCGAGGTGGTTCGTCGGCTCGTCGAGGATCATCGTTCGCGCATCGGAGAACAGGATGCGCGCGAGCTCGATGCGGCGGCGCTGGCCGCCGGAGAGCGTCTTGAGCTGCTGGTCGAGGATGCGGTCCGGCAGGTTGAGGTTGCTCGCGATCGACGCGGCCTCGGCCTCGGCGGAGTAGCCGCCGAGCATGTGGAACCGCTCCTCGAGGTTGCCGTAGCGCTTCATCGCGGCCTCGCTCACGCCCGGGTCGGTCGACGCCATCTCGAGCGTCGCCTCCTGCATGCCGAGGACGATGCTCCCGAGGCCGCGCGCGTTGAGGATGCGCGTCCGCGCGAGCTCGTCCGGGTCGCCGGACCGCGGGTCCTGCGGGAGGTAGCCGAGCTCGCCGCTCAGCTCCACCGATCCGGCGTTCGGCAGGAGCTCGCCCGAGAGGACCTTCGTGAGGGTCGTCTTCCCGGCACCGTTCCGCCCCACCAGGCCGATCTTGTCTCCGTCGGCCACCCGGAAGTCGACGCCCTCCATGAGGACGCGCGCTCCCACGCGGATCTCGAGGTCGTGAACGCTCAGCACGGTGTGTCCGTTTCTCGTCCGGGCGCGCGCTCGCGCGCCGTTGCAGGACGGTGTGGTGGAGAGGGGGTCAGCCCCCCAGTCTAGGGCGTGGAATCGGCACCATCGGCGCGAACGGCGGCCACGATCCGGTCGAGCGCCTCCTCGAGCAGCGCCGGATCGCACCCGAGATTCACCCGCACGCGGCCCTCTCCGCCCGGTCCGAAGCCCAGACCGGGACGCAGAGCGACCCGCGCCCGCTCGAGGATGACCGATGCCGGGTCGTCGCCCCAGCCGACGGACCGCAGGTCAACCCATGCCAGGTAACCCGCACGCGGCTCCACGATGCCGACGGACGGGAGCTCCGTCCCCAGTCGGCGGACGAGGGTGCGCCGGTTGCGCTCGATCGTGAGGAGGGCACGAGCGAGCCAGTCGTCGCACTCGCCGTATGCCGCGATGCTCGCGATCACGCCGAACTGCCCCGTGCGCCAGGAGACCTCGTCGGGCAGCGCGCGCAGGAAGGCTATCCGGTCCGGGTGGTCGGCGATCATCATCGCGCACTTCAAGCCGGCGATGTTCCACGCCTTGCTCGCCGACTGCAACGCGAAACCGACGCGTCGAGAGGCCTCGGAGACGGACAACCACGGCGTGAACCGGGCGTCGCCGTGGGTCAGGGGCGCGTGGATCTCGTCGCTCACGACCGTCGCTCCGAAGCGGTCGGCGAGTTCGGCGAGGGCCGACAACGACGCGCGGTCGTGGGGATGGCCCAGCGGGTTGTGCGGGTTGCAGAGCATGACCGCTCGCGCGCCACCGGCGAAGGCCGCCTCGATCCCGCCGAGGTCGAGGACCCCGTCGTCGGATACCGGAACCTGGACGACCGGGACCCCCGCCTCGTCGGCGAGTTGGTAGAAAGGCGGGTAGACGGGAGGGGTGATCACGAGACCCGTCCCCACGTCGATGCGCCGGAGGATCTCCACGATGCCCATGCTCACGTCCGCCGTCGTCTGCACGTGGACCGAGTCGAGGGACCATCCCCAGTGACGCTCGGCGAAGGCGGCGAACACGCGCGGCAGCTCGGTCTGCGAGGCGACGTATCCCGTGTCTCCGCGGTCGACGGCCGCGTGCAGCGCCGCGGCGATTGGCTCGGCGAGCGGGAAGTCCGACTCCGCGACGAACATCGGGATCACGTCGTCCGGGTACTCCCGCCACTTCTCGCTCGTGCGGGAGCGCAGGACGTCGAGCGGTGCGGCGGCGAGTTCGTTCACGCTGTCCTCCGGAAACGGCGAGGCCGACCGGTGCGAACCGGTCGGCCGATGGCGTCGGTCAGATGGCGAAGCCGAGCGCACGCATCATGTCGCGCCCGTCGTCGGTGATCCGCTCGGGGCCCCACGGCGGCATCCAGACCCAGTTGATGCGGAAGGCCTCGACGATGCCGTCGAGCGCCTCGGCCGTCTGCTCCTCGAGCACGTCCGTGAGCGGGCATCCAGCGGAGGTGAGCGTCATGTGGATGACGAGGGCGTTGTTGTCCTCGTCCCACGCGAGGTCGTAGATGAGTCCCAGATCGACGACGTTGATCCCGAGTTCGGGATCCATGACGTCTTTGAGGGCTTCCTCGACCTGATCGAACTTGTCGGGGGCGAGCGTCGTTACCATGTCGTTATGCTACGGGAGCGTCGGAGAGATAGCGATCGTAGCCCTCGTCCTCGAGGCGCTCGGCGAGCTCGGGTCCGCCCTGCTCGGCGACCTTGCCCGCGACGAAAACGTGCACGAAGTCCGGCTTGATGTAGCGGAGGATGCGCGTGTAGTGCGTGATCAGCAGGACGCCGAGTCCCGTGTTGGCCTTGGCGCGGTTGACGCCCTCCGACACGATCTTGAGCGCGTCGACGTCGAGACCGGAGTCCGTCTCGTCGAGCACGGCGAAGGTCGGCTTGAGGAGCTCGAGCTGGAGGATCTCGTGGCGCTTCTTCTCTCCGCCGGAGAAACCCTCGTTGACGTTGCGCTCGGCGAACGACGGGTCCATGCGCAGGTTGCCCATCGACTCGCGCACGTCCTTGATCCAGCCGCGCACCGAGGGTGCCTCGCCGTCGACGGCGGTCTTGGCCGTGCGGAGGAAGTTCGTGACCGTCACACCCGGGATCTCCACGGGGTACTGCATCGCGAGGAAGAGTCCGGCCCGCGCGCGCTCGTCGACGCTCATCGCGAGGACGTCCTCGCCGTCGAGCGTGATGCTGCCCGACTCGACGGTGTACTTCGGGTGCCCGGCGATCGTGTAGGCGAGGGTCGACTTCCCGGAACCGTTCGGCCCCATGATCGCGTGCGTCTCGCCCTCGCGGATCGTGAGGTCGACGCCCTTGAGGATGGGCTTGGTCCCCTGGTCGGTCTCGACACTGACGTGCAGGTCGCGGATTTCGAGTACAGCCATGGCGCTAGATCACTTTCGTTACGGTCGGGTCGATGTAGATGTCGCCGTCGCGGAGTTCGACCTCGTAGACGGGGACGGGTTCGTAGGCGGGCAGCGTCAGCGGCTTCCCCGTGGTGAGCTCGAACTTCGAGCCGTGCGCCCAGCACTCGAGGGTCGAATCCTCGACGAAGCCCTCGGACAGCGAGATGTCGCCGTGGGTGCACGTGTCGCCGATCGCGTGGATCTCACCGTCGCCGTCGAGCACGAGCGCGATCGGCGCGCCGCCCACCACGACGCGTCGCGCCTGGTTCGGGGCGAGGTCGGCGACGGGACAGACTCTCTCCTGCACGGTCAGCGCTCACCCG
Organism: uncultured Labedella sp.; assembly: GCA_934636065.1. Taxonomy (GTDB): domain Bacteria; phylum Actinomycetota; class Actinomycetes; order Actinomycetales; family Microbacteriaceae; genus Labedella. The sequence continues at coordinate 1,833 of CAKTZW010000190.1, read as the reverse complement.
CCGAGAGCGTGGTGCCCGCGAGCTCCGCCTCGATGGCGGCGTCGAGGCGCTCCTGGAGTTCGGGGTCGCCGATCTGCTGCACGATCTCGGTGAGGAATCCGCGCACGACGAGCCGCCGCGCCTCCTCCTCGCCGATACCGCGAGCCTGGAGATAGAAGAGCTGCTCGTCGTCGAAGCGACCGGTCGCACTCGCGTGCCCGGCGCCCGCGATGTCGCCCGTCTCGATCTCGAGGTTCGGGATCGAGTCGGCGCGGGTCCCGTCGGTGAGGACGAGGTTGCGGTTCTGCTCGTAGCTGTCGGTGCCCGTGGCCTTCTGGCCGATGAGCACGTCGCCGATCCACACCGACCGCGCGCCCTCGCCCTGGAGCGCGCCCTTGTAGGTGACGCGGCTCTTCGTGTGCGGCGCGTCGTGGTTGACGTAGACCTGCTGCTCGAGGTGCTGGCCCGCGTCGGAGAAGTAGAGACCGAGCGACTCGACGTCGCCGCCCTCCGCCCCCAGGAGAGTCGAGGGGTTCACCCGGACGACCGAGCCGCCGAGCGACACCACCACGTGCTTGAGCTTCGCGTCTCGGCCGACCGTCGCGAAGTGGGCGGCGAGGTGGAGAGCGTCATCCTCCCAGCCCTGCACGCTCACGACGGTCAGGTCCGCCCCGTCGCCCACGGCGATCTCGACGTTCTCCGTGAGCTTGGCCTGCCCCGCGCTGTCGAGGATGACGAGCCCGCGGCTGAACGGCGCTGCGGTGATGACGGTGTGCGCGGCGCGCGGCGTCGTGCCGAGGCCGGACCGACGGACCGTCGCGCGCTTGCGCTCCTCGCCCGACACATCGATGCGGAGGACCTCACGGGTCTGCGTCCACGCGTTGGCGGCCGCACGCTCCTCCGGGGCGCCGGCCACGCCGCGCTCGACGCGGGCGGCATCCGCCCAGGTCACGGCCACACCGTCGACCGCGTCGGCGTCCACCCGATAGGCCGAGCCGTCGAGGTCGCCGTCGATGAGCTCGCTGACGCGGGCGACCGGAGTGAGCTTCCAGGACTGCTCGCGTCCCGTCACGGCGTCGAAGTCGGCGACGTTCGTCGAGGTGAAGCGCTCGGAGCGGGTCTGGACGGGCACGAAGCTCCCCGCGCCGTCGCTGTGCGCGCGGAAGCCGTGCTGTCCGGTGGTCTCGAGGGTCTGGCTGGGCGCCCCAGCCGGCACTGCAGTCGTCATCTAGCCGACGGATCCTTCCATGCCCATTTCGATGAGCTTGTTGAGTTCGAGCGCGTACTCCATCGGCAACTCCCGCGCGATCGGCTCGATGAAGCCGCGCACGATCATGGCCATCGCCTCGTCCTCCGGCATGCCGCGCGACATGAGATAGAACAGCTGCTCCTCGCTGACCCGCGAGACCGTGGCCTCGTGACCGAGCTGCACGTCGTCGACCCGGATGTCGATCGCCGGATAGGTGTCGCTGCGGGAGATGGTGTCGACGAGCAGAGCGTCGCACCGCACCGTGTTGGCGGAGTGGTGGGCGTTCGCGTCCACGCGGACCTCGCCGCGGTAACCGGCACGACCGCCGCCGCGCGCGATCGACTTCGAGACGATCGACGACTGCGTGTACGGGGCCATGTGGATCATCTTCGCTCCGGCGTCCTGGTGCTGACCGGGGCCGGCGAACGCGACGGAGAGCGTCTCGCCCTTGGCGTGCTCGCCCGTGAGGTAGATGGACGGGTACTTCATCGTCACCTTGGAGCCGATGTTGCCGTCGATCCACTCCATGGTGGCGCCCTCCTGGGCGATGGCGCGCTTCGGGACGAGGTTGTACACGTTGTTCGACCAGTTCTGGATCGTCGTGT
>CAKTZW010000189.1 GCA_934636065.1 uncultured Labedella sp. | reverse complement strand
CCCTACGGGCGCATGCAGCTCGTGGACATCAACCGTGGTCCGCTCGCCCGTGCCTTCGGTCTCGCGGAGCTCAAGTTCGTGACGGCGTCGCCCGCGACGGGCGTGACGATCCCGGGCCTTCCCCTCGAGGAGGCCGAGAGCCTGCGCGACCACCTCGTCTCGGTCGCGGAGAGCCGACGGACGGGCCTGTGAGCGACACCGGAGGGGCGTCGCCGACGCCCGGGCTCCCGGTCCCCGACGCCGACAGGGTCGCGCTCGACCACGTCAGGGCCGGCGACACGCTCGCCGACGGCGAGTGGCACCGGCTGCATCCGGCGACGCCGCTCCTGCGCGGCGGCATCGCCTTCATCGCGATCCTCGGCATCGTGATCGCGAACCTCCGGGAACGACTCGTCGAGATGTTCCTTCCGCAGTTCTCCGGCGACTTCTCCGGCGGGGAGGACTACGACCCGCTCACCTACACCGTCACCCACGGCTACCTCGGGTGGGTCCTCCTCGCGCTCGCCGGCGGGCTCGTGCTCGTCGTCGGCGCGTTCTTCCTGTCCTGGCGCATGCACAGCTTCCGCGTGACCGACGAGGCCGTCGAGGTGCGCAGCGGGATCCTGTTCCGCACGCACCGGAAGGCGAAGCTCGACCGCGTGCAGGGCGTCGGGCTGTCGAAGCCGTTCCTGCCGCGCCTGTTCGGAGCGGCGCGTCTCGACGTCAACGTCGCCGGGCAGTCGGCGGACGTCAAGCTCGAATACCTGTCGACGGGACCGGCTGAGAAGCTCCGCCGAGACGTCCTGACCCTCGCATCGGGAGCGCGACTCGCCGAGGGGGAGGCAGCTCTCCCGGGCGCTGCCCCCGCCGGGGTCGCGTCGCCGACGGACGGGGCGATCACCCGGCACGTCGTCGACCGCGCCAACGACTTCCTGTCCCCGGAGCTCCCGGCGGACCAGGCGCCCCCGGAGTCCATCGTGCGCATCCCGCTCGGTCGACTGATCGCCTCGACGATCGTCAACGAGGGGACCCTCATCGTGCTCGCGGTCGTCGTGGTGGGCGTCGTGATGCTCGCGAACGGCTCGTCGTGGGTGATCTTCACGCTTATCCCCGCCGTCCTCGGAATCGGCAGCTACTACTGGTCGACGATCACGAAGTCCCTCCGCTACTCGATCGCGGGCACACCGAGCGGGGTGAGGATCGGGTTCGGTCTCCTGTCCACGAGCAACGACACTCTCCCGCCCGGGCGCGTCCACGCGGTGCAGATCTCGCAACCCCTGCTGTGGCGGCCCTTCGGCTGGTGGCAGGTCAAGATCAACAAGGCGGGGCTGTCCGCCGAGGCGGCGGCGGGCGGCAAGGGCAACACGACAGTGCTGCCGGTCGGGACCCTGCAGGACGCGACGGCGGTCGTGCAGCTCATGCTCGAGGGGGCCGACGTCGATTCCACCTTCGAGCAGGTCGAGTCGGCGATGATGCGGCCGGGGCGGTCGGGTTTCGTGCTCGCACCCCGCCGGGCGCGCTGGATCGATCCCGTCGCCTGGCGACGCACGGGCTACGCCCTCCGCCCGAACCTGCTCGTCTTCCGCACGGGGGTGCTGTGGCGCAAGCTCACGATCCTCCCGCTCGCCCGCATCCAGAGCGTGCAGGTGACGCAGGGTCCGCTCGAGCGGCTGCTGCGGCTCGCGTCGGCGCGCGTGCACACGGTGCTCGGGCCTGTCACGCCCACCCTCCCGACGCTCGCGAAGGACGAGGCCGCTGCGCTGTTCGAACGCGCCTCCGCCGCCGCCGTGCGGGCGGCGGCGGAGGACCACAGCCACCGCTGGGCGCAGGGGGCCCGGTGAGTACGCGGGCGGGTCGACTCGGCGTCGGCGTGCTCGGTGCCGGTCGCGTCGGCCCCGTTCTCGGTGCGGCGCTCGCGGGAGCCGGGCACGCCATCGTGGGGATCTCCGCGGTCTCCGCCGACAGTCGCGACCGGGCCGAGGCCATCCTCCCGGGCGTTCCCGTCCTGTCGATCCCCGATCTCGTCGAGCGCTCCGAGCTCGTCCTCGTCGCGATCCCGGACGAGGAGATCGCGCCGCTCGTGTCCGGGCTCGCGAGCGCGGGGGTGTGGCAGCCGGGGCAGCTGGTCGCTCACACGTCCGCTCGCTTCGGAGCCGATGTGCTGCGGCCGGCGCAGCTCGCCGGCGCCATCCCGCTCGCGATCCATCCGGCGATCGCGTTCACCGGGACATCGCTCGATCTCGCACGACTGCGGGAGGCCTACTTCGCCGTGACGGCACCGGCGCCGGTCCTGCCGATCGCTCAGGCCCTCGTCGTCGAGATGGGCGGGGAACCCGTCGTCGTGGCGGAGGAGGACCGGCCGGCGTACGCGGAGGCGATCGCCACGGCCACCTCGTTCTCGCGATCGATCGTCGCGCAATCGAGCGCGATCCTCAGCCGCATCGGACTCGACAACCCCGGGGCGTACCTCTCCGCCCTCGTCCGGAGTGCGGTCGACGACGCGCTCGCGTCGCCCGCGTCGGCACACGTCGATCCTGACGTCGACCTCGGACTCGACTGACGGAACCGTCCGTTCACCTTGGCCCTCTAATCTGTCGGCGCACCCGACCGGACGGAGTGAGCGCGATCGACCGCGTCTCCGACCGGCACTCCGATCGAGAAGGACGCACATGGCGAAGAACGGCACGTCCGCCGCGAAGCAGAAGCGCACCGAAGCCGACAAGGCCGAACGGAAGGCCATGAGGCGAGCGGTCGAGGCGGAGTCGCTGCGCGCCGCCCGCGAGACCACGCGGCTCGAGGAGGCCGCGCGTCTCGTGAAGGAGCGGGCCAAGGCCGAGAAGAAGGCGAAGCGCGCGGCCGAGGACCGCACGCGCGCCGAGGCGGGCGAGTCATCGGGCCGCGATGCTGACGCCGCGAAGGCCGCGCGGAAGGCCGAGAAGGCGGAGCGGAAGGCCAAGGAGCGGGCGAAGGCCGAGAAGGCGGAGCGCAGGGCCAAGGAGCGGGCGAAGGCCGAGAAGGCGGAGCGCAGGGCCAAGGAGCGGGCGAAGGCCGAGAAGGCGGAGCGTAAAGCGAAGGAGCGGGCGAAGGCGGAGAAGGCGGAGCGGAAGGCGAAGGAGCGGGCGAAGGCCGAGAAGGCCGAGCGGAAGGCGAAGAAGCGCGCGAAGGCGGAGAAGGCGGAGCGCAAGGAGCGCGAGCGGGCGGCGGAGCGCGAGGCCGAGATCCGGGACCGCGACGAGGCTCGGGCGGTGACCCGTGCGGCCGCCGAACGCGCCCGCCGCGTCGCGGAGGCGGAAGCGGCGATCGCCGCGCTCCCGCCGGCGTCCTCGGTTCACGTGCCGGTTCCGGACGCGACCTGGAGCGTCCCTCGACTGCGCTCCTTCGCGCGCGCCCAGGGGTTCACATCGCTGTCCCGCCTGCGCAAGCAGCAGCTCCTCGATCTCGTCGCTCCCACGCATGAGTCCTGAGCCCCCGGCGGACGCTCGGGAGTCGGCGCAGACGACGGTCCTGTCCCGCGCCGGCGCCGCTGCTGCGCCCCGCACGCTCGTCGACGTCCTGCGCGAGTCCGCCACCCGATTCCCCGACGCCTCAGCCCTCGACGACGGCTTCGTCTCCCTGAGCTACCGAGAGCTGCTCGCGCACGCCGTCCGAGTCGCAGCGGCCCTCGACGCCGCCGGGGTGAAGCGCGGGGACCGCGTGGGGGTCCGGATGACGTCGGGGAAGCGCCACCTCTACATCGCGATCCTCGGAGTCCTCGTCGCGGGAGCGGCGTACGTCCCCGTCGACGCGGACGATCCCGAGGAACGGGCGACGCTCGTCTTCGGGGAGGCCGGCGTCGTCGGTGTGCTCGAGGGCGACGGCGTCTTCGTGCCTCACCGCCGGAACGGGAACGCCGGGTCGCAGGACGGGCCCGAGACGTCCGACGTCCTGCGACAGCTCGTCGGCTCGGGGCGAGCGGCGACCGACACGGCGGCGCTCGCCGTCGTCACGCCGCCGTCGCCGTCCGACGACGCCTGGGTCATCTTCACGTCCGGGTCGACGGGCGTCCCGAAGGGCGTCGCCGTGAGCCACCGCTCGGCCGCGGCCTTCGTCGATGCCGAAGCGCGCCTCTTCCTGCAGTCGGAGCCCATCGGGCCGGACGACCGGGTGCTCGCCGGACTCTCCGTGGCCTTCGACGCCTCGTGCGAGGAGATGTGGCTGGCGTGGGCGCACGGCGCGTGCCTCGTGCCGGCGCCGCGGTCGCTCGTGCGCAGCGGCGTCGACCTCGGCCCGTGGCTCGTCGCCCGCGGGGTCACGATCGTCTCCACGGTTCCGACTCTCGCGGCCCTCTGGCCCGCCGAGTCGCTCGAGAACGTCCGGCTGCTCATCTTCGGCGGCGAGGCCTGCCCTCCGGAGCTCGCCGAGCGGCTCGCCGTCGACGGTCGCGAGGTGTGGAACACGTACGGGCCCACGGAGGCGACGGTCGTGGCCTGCGCGGCGCCCCTGGACGGATCGACTCCCGTGCGGATCGGGCTGCCGCTCGACGGCTGGGACCTCGCCGTCGTCGACGCGGACGGGCGTCGGGTCGCCGAGGGCGAGGTGGGCGAGCTCGTCATCGGGGGAGTGGGCCTCGGGCGCTACCTGGACGCGCCGAAGGACGCGGAGAAGTACGCGCCGGCTCCGGTCCTCGGATGGGATCGCGCCTATCGCAGCGGCGACCTCGTCCGGTTCGAATCCGCGGGGCTCGTCTTCCAAGGCCGCGTCGACGACCAGGTGAAGGTCGGCGGTCGACGCATCGAGCTCGGCGAGATCGAGGCGGCGCTCGCCGCGCTTCCCGGGGTCGCCGCGGCCGCCGCCGCTGTCCGCACGTCGTCATCGGGCTCGGCCGTGCTCGTCGGCTACCTCGCCGTTCCCGACGCCGGGTCCTTCGACCGCTCCGGCGCGCTCGTCGCGCTGCGCGAGACGCTCCCCGCCGCGCTCGTGCCGGTCCTCGCCGTGCTCGACGACCTCCCGACGCGGACGTCGGGCAAGGTGGACAAGGCGGCGCTGCCCTGGCCGCTCCGGACCGACGACGCCCCGACCGCCGCGCTCCCCGAGCGGGTGCGGTCGCTCGCCGCGGACTGGACGGCGGAGGCGATCACTCACGCCCTCGGCGGCGTCGGGCTCTCCGGCGCGCCCTTCGTCGTCGCGTACGGGC
>CAKTZW010000188.1 GCA_934636065.1 uncultured Labedella sp. | reverse complement strand
GTGTTAAAGGTTGTCTCGTTGCCGTCGTCGAGCCTAGCAGGGCGACGACGTCGCTCCGCGTGTTCAGCCGGCCTGCTGCGCGATCCGCCCGAGGAGACCGTTCACGAAGGTCGGCGAATCGTCGGTCGAGTACTGCTTCGCCGCTTCGACGGCTTCGTCGATCGCGACACCCGTCGGGATCTCGTCGTTGAAGAGCACCTCCCAGACGCCGATGCGGAGGATGGCGCGATCGATCGCGGGCATGCGCTCGAGGGACCAGCCCTGAGAGAACGTCTCGATCTGCTCGTCGATCTCGACCTGGTTGTCGATCACACCGTCGACGATGTCGCGCGCGTAGAGCCACGACGCCGCGCGGTCGGGCTCGCTCGCGGCACGCCCCGCTTCTGCGGACAACGCCTCCGCCGGGGTGATGCGGCGCACGTCGGCGGAGTAGAGGATGTCGAGAGCGCGCTTGCGCGCCTTCGTGCGGGCTCCCACTAGTCGGTGACCCGGCCCAGGTAGTCGCCGGTGCGGGTGTCGACCTTGACCTTCGTGCCCGTCTCGAGGAACAGCGGGACCTGGATCTGGTAGCCGGTCTCGACGGTCGCCGGCTTGGTGCCACCGGTCGAACGGTCTCCCTGCAGGCCGGGCTCGGTGTAGGTGATCTCGAGGACGACCGACGCGGGCAGCTCGACGTAGAGCGGGTTGCCGTTGTTCATCGCGACCGTGGCCATCTGGTTCTCGAGCATGAAGTTGGCGGCGTCGCCGACGATCTCGGCTGGGACCGTGATCTGGTCGTAGTCGCTCGTGTCCATGAAGACGAAACCGGAGCCGTCGTTGTACAGGTACTGGTAGTCGCGGCGGTCGACGTTCTCGGTCTCGATCTTCGCGCCGGCATTGTACGTCTTGTCGACGACCTTGCCCGTCATGATGTTCTTGAGCTTCGTGCGGACGAACGCGCCGCCCTTGCCGGGCTTGACGTGCTGGAACTCGATGACGGACCACAACTGTCCGTCGATGTTGATGACGACGCCGTTCTTGATGTCAGCGGTTGAAGCCATGGGGATGTCCGTTCGATACGCGGTCAGAGAGAAGCGGCCTGGAACCGCGAAGGGCCGGAGTCGGCCGGCAGCCGAGTCTACCGGCAGGCGCTCGGACTGGCCAATGCGCCCGTCAGGACGTACTGACGATGTGCAGGAGCGCGAGCCGGTACGAGTCGAAGCCGAAGCCCGCGATCACCCCCGACGCGACCCCTGAGATCACGCTGGTGTGCCGGAAGGCCTCGCGGGCGTGCGGGTTCGAGATGTGCACCTCGACGAGCGTGCCGCCGGGCTTCGTGACGAGCGCGACAGCGTCTCGCAACGCGTAGCTGTAGTGGGTGAAGGCGGCGGGGTTGAGGATCACGGGGGCTCCCGTGTCGACGGCCTCGTGCAGCCACCCGACGAGCTCGCCCTCGTCGTCCGTCTGACGCAGGTCGACGACCCAGCCGTCGGGGGCGGCCTGCCCGAGGTGGGCGCGGAGCGCGTCGAGGTCGGCGGCACCGTAGACGTCGGGCTCGCGGCTGCCGAGGCGTCCGAGGTTGGGTCCGTTGAGGACGAGCACGGTCGGCATGGCTATGAACCTACCTCCTGCCAGGCGGTGAAGAGGAGCGACTGGTCCGGGCCGGTGAGGACCGTGGGCCGGGCGATGTCGTCGAGCACGATGAAGCGGAGCAGGCCGGCTCTCGCCTTCTTGTCGCGCTGCATCGTCGCGAGCAGCGTGTTCCACCGTCCGACCGGGTAGTCGATCGGGAGGTCGAGGGACGTCAGCACCGACCGATGCCGGTCGACGACGGCGTCCGAGAGCGGACCCGACAGTCGACCGAGCTCGGCGGCGAACACCATCCCGATCGCGACGGCGGCGCCGTGCCGCCACTGGTAGCGCTCGGCGTGCTCGATGGCGTGACCGAGGGTGTGACCGTAGTTGAGGATCTCGCGGCGGCCCTGCTCCGTGAAGTCCTCGCTCACCACGGCGGCCTTGAGTGCGATCGAGCGCTCGACGACCTCCCGGAACTCGTCGGTCGTCGGGTCCGTCACGCGCGACACGTCGGCCTCGATGACGTCGAGGATGCGGGGGTCTCCGATGAACCCGCACTTCACGACCTCGGCGAACCCCGCGAGGATCTCGTTGCGCGACAGCGTCGACAGGAGCTCGAGGTCGGCGATGACGGCTGTCGGCGCGTGGAAGGCACCGACGAGGTTCTTGCCCTCGTTGGTGTTGATGCCCGTCTTGCCGCCCACGGCCGCGTCGACCATGCCGAGCACCGTCGTCGGGATCTGGACCACCTTCACTCCGCGCAGCCACGTGGCGGCGACGAAGCCCGCGAGGTCGGTCACGGCGCCCCCGCCGAGTCCGATGACGGCGTCGCTGCGGGTGAAGTCCGCCTGCCCGAGGATCTGCCAGCAGAACGCCGCCACTTCCACCCGCTTCCCGGACTCGGCGTCGGGGATCTCCGCGAGCAGGACCTCGAGGGACGAGTCGAGGAGGCGCTCACGCAATCGTGCCGCCTCCGCCGCGAGCGTCGGAGCGTGCACCACGAGCACCTTGCGGACGCCCGGGCCGAGCGCCTCGGTCACGCGGCCGGACAGGTCGCGGCCGACGTGGACCTCGTAGCCGTCCTCGCCGCCCACCCTGATCCGGCCGTCGCCGGTCGGTTCGTTGCCGTTCTGCGTCATATCCGTCCTTTCGCCCACTCGGCGATCTCCTCGGCGAGTCGTGTGATCGGGAGGGACGAGGTGTCCCAGGTCTCCGTCGCAAGCTCCTCGTAGATCGGCCGTCTCTCCGCGAAGATGCGCTGCCACGACTCGATGCCCTCGCTCAGCAGCGGCCGACTCGATCCGGCGATCCGCGAGCGGACGGCCTCCGCCGTCACCGTCAGATACACCACCGGGGCGCCCGCGAGGAGCCGCCGCGTCTCCGGGTGGACGACCGCTCCCCCGCCGAGGCTCACGACGGAGCGGGAGGACACGGCGCGCGCGACGATCTCGCGTTCGTACTCGCGGAAGGCGGGCTCGCCCTCCTGCTCGAAGATCTGCGGGATCGGCCCGTGCTGGGCGGCGATCACGCGGTCGGTGTCGACGAAGGGCAGACCGATCGCGCGGGAGACGCGTCGGCCGATCTTCGACTTCCCCGCCGCCATCGGCCCGATCAGGACGAGCGCGCGAACGGCGGGCTCAGACACCGGCCGACGTCGCACCGAGCTGCGAATCGGACCGGACCGCGGTGCGGAGCTCGCCCGGGATGGCCGCGAGGTACGACTCGAGGTTGCGGCGCGTCTCACCGACGGAGTCGCCGCCGAACTTCTCGAGCACGGCGTCGGCGAGCACGAGCGCGACCATGGCCTCCGCCACGACGCCCGCCGCCGGAACGGCGCACACGTCGGAGCGCTGGTGATGGGCTGTGGCCTGCTCGCCCGTGGCGATGTCCACGGTGCGCAGGGCATGCGGCACCGTGGCGATCGGCTTCATGCCGGCCCGGACGCGCAGCACGGTGCCCGTGCTCATCCCGCCCTCGGTGCCGCCGGCGCGGTCGCTCGCGCGTGCGATGCCGTCCGGCCCGACGAACAACTCGTCGTGCGCCTGTGACCCACGCCTCGTCGTGGTCGCGAAGCCGTCGCCGACCTCGACGCCCTTGATCGCCTGGATGCCCATGAGCGCCTGGGCGAGGCGGCCGTCGAGGCGGCGGTCCCAGTGGACGTGGGAGCCGAGTCCCGGCGGGAGTCCGTACGCGAGCACCTCCACGACGCCGCCGAGCGTGTCCCCGTCCTTCTTCGCCGCATCGACCTCGGCGACCATCGCGGCGCTCGTGTCGGCGTCGAAGCAGCGGAGCGGGTCGGCGTCGAGGCGATCGACGTCGTCCGGGCCGGGGAGCGCGTACCCCTCGGGCACGCGGACCGGGCCGATCGAGAGGGTGTGGCTGACGAGTCGGATGCCGAGCTCGCCGAGGAACGACCGGGCGACGGACCCGAGGGCCACGCGGGCCGCCGTCTCCCGGGCGCTCGCGCGCTCGAGGATCGGGCGGGCCTCGTCGAAGTCGTACTTCTGCATGCCGACGAGGTCCGCGTGACCGGGGCGCGGGCGCGTGAGCGGCGCGCTGCGACCGCGCGAGCGCTCCGTCGTGGCGGTCGGCTCGGCGCTCATGACCTCGCTCCACTTCGGCCACTCGGTGTTGCCGACGCGCAGGGCGACCGGGCTGCCGAGGCTGAGGCCGTGGCGGACACCGCCGGAGAGGGTGAGTTCGTCCTCCTCGAACTTCATGCGGCTGCCGCGGCCGTAGCCGAGCTTGCGGCGCGCGAGGTCCGCCCGCATCGCGTCGAGCGTGACGGGGACCCCCGACGGAAGCCCCTCGAGGATGGCGACGAGTTCGGGGCCGTGGGATTCCCCGGCGGTGAGCCAACGAAGCATGTCCCCCATCCTCCCACAGGCGCGAGGCGGCGCTGCGCCTGTGACAGGGCGCAGCTCAGGAGTGCGCGACCCGACCGGACCGGTCGAGCCCGACCACCGCGAACAGGGCGGCCGTGACGCGCTCGGCGTCCTCCTCCCACGCCTCCGCGCCGATGCCGAGGAACAGCCGGACCTGATGCGCGGCCTGGTGCACGAGCATCGACAGCCCGTGCACGATCGGGGCGCCACCCTCGGACCAGAGTGGGACGAGAGAGCCGGGCCAGGGCGCATACGCCGCGTCGAGGAGGAGGGCGCCGTCGTCGATCGCCCGCCGCGGGACGCGCGGGAGCTCGGTACCACCGGGAAGCGTCGACACGACGACGTCCGCCGCCAAGCCGTCGACCGCGTCGAGCGTGGTCACGGCGGCATCGAGACCGAGCGTCGCGGCGAGCCCGGCGGCCCCGCTCGCCTTCTCGGGCGTCCGGACCGCGATCGTGAGAACGGTGGCGCCGAGCTCCGCGGCGGCGACGACCGTGGACGCCGCCGTCGCGCCGCCGCCGAGCACGAGCACGGCGCCGGCCTGCTCGACGCCTCCGGAGCGGACCGCGTCGACGATGCCTCCGACGTCCGTGTTGGCTCCCGAGAAGGGACCGTCGTCGGCGCCGGGTCCCCGATAGAGCGTATTGACGACGCCGGTCAGCTCGGCGGCGCGATCGAGCGTCGCTGCCGCCAGCGCCGCCTCGCGCTTGAGC
>CAKTZW010000187.1 GCA_934636065.1 uncultured Labedella sp. | reverse complement strand
GGCCTTGAAGCCGAAGTGCCAGTTCTGCCCCTTCTTGGCCTGGTGGGCCTCGGGGTCGCGCTGCTTGCCGGCAACGGCGCCCTCGAGCCGCCGGCTCTCGGTGACCTGCTCATCCTGGCGGCCGCGGTCGCGCGCGCCGTCCACGTCACCACGATGCACCGCCTCACCGCTCACCGGCCCGCCGACTCCCTCGGACTCACCACGGTGCAGCTCGGCGTGTGCGCCGCCGTCTTCGGCGTGGCGTCGGTGTTCACGGGGGTCCCCGTTCCGGAGTATCTCGCGGGGCTCGACCTCGGTGGCGCCGCGCTCTTCCTCTACCTGGTGCTCGTGTGCACCGTCTTCGCCTTCCTCGTCCAGACGTGGGCGGTGCGGCGGACGTCACCCTCCCGCGTGAGCCTGCTCCTCGGAACGGAACCCGTCTGGGCCGCGATCGTCGGGGTGACCATCGCGGGCGACGTCATCACGCCACCCGGCGCCGTCGGGATCGTCCTCATCCTCGTCGGAACGGCATGGGGCCGGTCGATCGAACAGAACGCGGAGCGACGACGGGCGGACGCGGCACCGCCCCTCGCCGGCACGGATGGCGCTCAGGGCGCCGACGGCTCGGCGGACACCGACGGCTCGGCGGACGGAGACGGCTCCACGGACGCGGACGGCTCGACCACGCCGTCCCCGGTCATCCGCACGTAGTCGATCACCAGCTCGGCGGGTAAGCGTGTGCTCGTGTCGGGGTCCCCGGGCCACCCCCCGCCGTCCGATCCTCCGGTGATCACGGTCTCGGCATCCGCGCGGTCCTCGACCGCCCGAAACGGCTCAGACGCCGCGGTCGTCCGCGGCCATGTCGCCCGTCATCACGTCGCCTCCCGGGCCGTACCGCAGCAGCACGGTGCCCTTCTCCGTCGCGACCGGCGGCTCGAGCAGCGTGAGTCCCACCGGCGGCCCGTCGTCGGGGAAGAGCCGCTTGCCGGGCCCGACGACGATGGGATACACCCACAGATTGAGGACGTCGAAGAGTCGCTCCCGCACGAGGGAGCGCGCGAAGTCGACGCTCCCGATCACGTGGATCTCGTCGTGCCGGTCGCGCAGCGCGGCGATCTCGGCGGCCAGCTCGGGCCCGATGGCGCTCGATCCCTTCCATGGGAGCTCAGGCGTCCCGCGGGAGGCCACGTACTTGGGGATCGCGTCGAACCGTCGCGCGATCGACGAGTCGGTCCCGTCGAGCTGCCGCGGCCAGTAGGCCGCGAAGATGTCGTAGGTCTTGCGACCGAGGAGCAGCGCGTCCATCCGAGCGATCCCCTCGTCGATCTGCGCACCCGACTCCTCGTCGAGCAGCGGCGCCTGCCAGCCGCCGAACGCGAAGCCGCCCTCGCGGTCCTCGTCTGGACCTCCCGGAGCCTGCTGCACGCCATCCAGCGTGGTGAACAGGTCGATGACGATCCGTCCGGTCATGCGTCGTCCTCTCCTTCTCCCCGGTTCTCGTCCCACCAGTCGATCACCCGCGAGCCGATAAGGGTGAGCCACCGGGAGGGCTCCCCTTCCGGTGCGTCGAGGTCGAACCAGACGCGCCCCGGCAGACGAGCGCCCTGCAGCCAGGTGCCGTCGGGCTGCCGCGCGGCCCGCACGATCGCGACGGCCTCGCCGAGCCGCGCGTCCGGCGGCGTCCCGTCGAAGCGGGACGCGTCGCGGAAGTGGTCGAGCGCGGCGAGGGCGCTGTATCGCCACCGGTTCGGATACAGGAACTGCGTCGCGAAGTCACCGACGCTGTCACCGGTCGAGAGCCGGCGGAGCAGCCGCCGCTCGAGGAGGTACTCCTCTCCGGCGCGCCGCGCGGCGCGGACGCTCTCGTCGCCGGTGAGGCGCTCGTAGGCGAGAAGGCCGCGGACGGCATTGAGGGTGGAGTGGAACGACGAGCGCGTGGACGGCTCCGCTCCCTGGGGCGGTTCCTCCGCCACGCAGTTCCAGCCGCCGTCCGCCAGGCGGTGATCGCGAAACCACGCCGCCAACGCCGACACGTCGACGCCGAGCCACGCCCCCGTGGCGAGCGTGTAGGAGTTGATGCAGACGTCGATCTCGCCGTTCCAGTAGGGCAGGTCGTCGTACTCCCACCGGCTGCTCGCCGCGAGCCGCTCGGCCGTGTCGCCGAGCACGGCGGGGTCGACGCCGAACTCGCGCAGGTCCTTCAGGGTCCAGGTCGTCGCGGTCCAGGGCTGGCCGGGCTGCTCCGACTCCGGGGTGCCGAAGAAGCCCGCGGGGAAGTACGCGCCGCCGTCCCACTGCCCGTCCGCGTCCTGCTGGGAGAGCAGCGCGGCACCGAACCCCTCCTCCGGCACGCGCGCCCGGGTAGCCTCCCACGCGCGCGGCGGAGCGCCGACGAGGTCGCGCTCGACCTGCCAGCGCAGCGCGGGATCCGAGTCGAGGAGCCAGTCGAGCACGCGCGGATCGGTCGCCATGCCCCGCACGCTACTCGGGGCCGCCGACGTCTGGAAGAGCTGCCGGGAATAGATCCACACTCGCTACGCTTTATGTAGCTACTACACGGAATGGAGTATGAGCGGATGGACGAATCACGCCGGCCGAACGGCCCGCTGGAACACGAGGAGGAGGCCGTCGACGGTGCGTGCCCCTCGTTCATCGCCGCGATGGACGTGATCGGTCGACGCTGGAGCGGGATCGTCATCGAGTCGATCGGGCGCGGCAACAGCGGCTTCGCCGACATCAGCCGCTTCGTCGGCCACATCGGAGACACGATGCTCGCCAAGCGACTGCGGGAGCTCGAGGCGGACGGACTCGTCGAACGCGAGATCGTCGCGGGCCGACCCCCGCGCGCCCGGTACTCCCTCACCGTGGCGGGCCTCGCCTTGCTGCCGATCCTGCAGGACATCACGTCGTGGGGTCACGACTACTCGGCCGGCGAGCGAATCGCGTCGACCGGCACGGACACCACCTCGACCACGGACACCACCTCGACCACGACGACGAACACCCCGGAAGGCGACTGATCATGGCATTCGAACTCGGCATCCTCACCTTCGGTGAGCTCACCACCGACCTCTCCACCGGACGCATGCCGTCTCCCGCCGAGCGCATGGCGGAGACGCTCGAGCAGGCGCGCCTCGCCGACGAGGTCGGTCTCGACGTGTTCGGCGTCGGCGAGCACCACCGCTCCGACTTCGTCGCCTCCGCACCGCACATGGTGCTCGCGGCGGCGGCCGCGGCCACCCGCTCGATCCGTCTTACGAGCGGGGTCACCGTGCTGAGCTCGGAGGACCCGGTCCGGGTCTTCGAGAACTTCGCGACGCTCGACCTCCTCTCGGGCGGTCGGGCGGAGATCATCGCCGGACGCGGCTCCTACACCGAGTCGTTCCCGCTCTTCGGGTACGACCTCGCGGACTACGCCGACCTCTTCCGGGAGAAGCTCGACCTCCTCCTCGCGATCCGCGCACAGAACCCGCTCACGTGGCGAGGATCCTTCCGCGCCCCGCTGTTCGAGGCCGACATCGCACCGCGCCCGGTCGGCGAGCTGCCGATCTGGGTCGGCGTCGGCGGCACCCCCGCCTCGGCGATCCGGACGGGTCAGCTGGGTCTGCCGATGGCGCTCGCCCTCCTCCTCGGGCCCATCACGCAGTTCGAGCGGCCCGTCGCGCTGTATCGGGAGGCGGCGGCGACCGCCGGGCACGACGTCGACTCGCTCCGCATCAGCATCAACGCGCACGGGCTCGTGGGACGGACCAGCCAGAGCGCCCGCGACGACTTCTTCCCGTACTTCCGGCGGGGGCTGCGGGAGAACAACCACCAGCGCGGCGCCGGCTTCGACATCCCGCGGCCGGCGTTCGACGCCCAGGCGACCCCCGGGGGCGGCCTGCTCGTGGGGAGCAGTCAGGAGATCGTGGACAAGCTGCTGACGTACCACGAGCTCTACGGCGTGACCCGCGCCGTCTTCCAGCTCGGCTTCGGCGGCCTGCCGCAGCGCGAGCACCTCGAGGCGATCGAGCGGCTCGGCACCGAGGTCGCACCCGTCGTCCGCCGCGAGCTCGCGGATTCCGGAGCGGACGCGGCATGACGCGGCCGTTGACGGTCGCCGTGGTCAACGGCAGCCCCACCGAACGGTCGAAGACGATGGGCCTCGCGCGGCTCGTCACGGACGCGCTCGCGGCACGACTGCCGATCGACGTGAGGCGGGTCGACGTCTACGGGCTCGGTCCCGGCCTCACGAGCGCCGTCGTGCGGGAGGACGTGACGCCGGCCGTGGAGGTGGAGATCGCGGCGGTGGAGGCGGCGGACGTCGTGATCGCCGCCACCCCCGTGTATCGGGCGTCCTACCCGGGGATCTTCAAGCACTTCTTCGACCTCGTCGGCCAGTACGCCCTCGCCAACACCCCGGTCATCCTCGTCGCGACCGGCGGAAGCGACCGGCACGCGCTCGTCATCGAACACGAGTTGCGTCCGCTGTTCGCGTTCTTCCAGGCCGCCACCATCCCCGTGGGCTTCTATGCGAACGCGGGGGACTTCGACGGCGACCTCGTGCTCAACGGCGAGGTCTACAGCCGCGTGGAGGTCGCGCTCGACGACGTCATCGACGGCTTCCGCCGCATCGCCGAGGCGCCGCGGCCGGTTCCGCCATCCGACGCGGCCAGCACACCGCCCGGCCACGAGCGGGCAGCGTCACTCGATGAGTGACTGCGTTCCCCGCACGCCGGCGAGCGCGAGCCGGTCCGCGTTCTCCGACCCCGGCTCCGCGGTGTAGACCATGATCCGCAGGTCGTCTCCCGCGACCACGAGCGTGTCGCAGTCGAGCGTGATGCGGCCCACCGTCGGGTGCTCGATCGTCTTCCGCCGGGCGGGATCGGATGCCGACTCGAGCTCACCCGATCGCCAGAGGCCCGCGAACCGCGGACTCTCGGTGGCGAGCGCGTCGACGAGTCGGACGAGGCTGCGATCCGCCGGGTAGCGGGCGACGGTGAGCCGCAGGTCCGCGACGAGCCGCGCCTGGACGGTCGCGTGCTCCTCGTCGGTCAGGACAGCCCGTCCGCGCGGGCCGACGAGATTGCGCCACACCCAGTTCCGCTCGATGCCGCGCAGAGTCGAGGTCGCGCCCATGAGCGCGTCGTAGGGCGCGTTGGCGACGAGCAGCGTCCACGCGGCGTCGAAGACCACGACGGGTGTGTTCG
>CAKTZW010000186.1 GCA_934636065.1 uncultured Labedella sp. | reverse complement strand
CGCGCCGACATCGCCACGCCCACGACGATCGGACTGGGCGACAGCTTCGTCGGCGGGTTCCTCTCGACGCGCGCCGGCGTGAGAGCGGGGCGATCGTGATCGTCGACCTGTCCGCCAATCGTCCGGCGCAGCGGTTCTACCGCGGCGGTCCCCGCATCGTCGCCTTCCGCGCGGGAGCCGCCGACCCGGGGGCGGTCCCCGTCGGCGCCGAGCGCGAGCCGGAGGACTGGATCGCGTCCGTCACGACCGTGTTCGGGCAGGCGGAGGAGGGCATGACGCGCCTCGCCGACGGCACGCTGCTGCGCGACGCCGTCGCGGCCGACCCGGTCGGCTGGCTCGGCGCCGAGCACGTCGCCCGCTGGGGCGACGATCCGCAGCTCCTCGTCAAGCTGCTCGATGCGGGCCAGCGGCTGCCCGTCCACGCGCATCCGGACGAC
Source organism: uncultured Labedella sp. (assembly GCA_934636065.1). Taxonomy (GTDB): domain Bacteria; phylum Actinomycetota; class Actinomycetes; order Actinomycetales; family Microbacteriaceae; genus Labedella. Next base: position 4,735 of record CAKTZW010000186.1, on the reverse strand, counting down.
GACTTCGCCGCGACCCGTCTCGGCCACCGGCACGGCAAGGCCGAGGCCTGGTACATCCTGTCAAGCGGGACCGTCCACGTCGGGCTGCGTCGCCCCGTCTCCGAGGCGGAGCTCGCCGAGCTCGTCGGAACCCAGCGGGTCGAGGAGCTGCTCGGCCTCCTGCATCCCGTGCGGGTGTCGCCGGGCGACGTCGTCTGGGTGCCGCCGGGCGAGCTGCACGCGATCGGGGCGGGGGTGCTCCTGCTCGAACTGCAGCAGCCGGAGGACCTGTCCATCCTGCTCGAGTGGCGTGACTTCTCCCTCGACGGCGAGCGCGACGGGCACGTGGGGCTCGGATTCGGACGGGCCCTCGGGGCTGTGTCGCGTCGCGTGCGCACCGAGGAGGAGCTCGCGGAGCTCGTCTCGTCCTCTGCGCCGTCCGGATCCGTGCTGCCGGCCGCGGCCGATCGGTTCTTCCGTCTGGAACGGCGAGCCGTCGACGGCGGGGCGACGATCGACGCCGGCTACGCGATCGTCGTAGTGGTCTCCGGTCGACTCGTCGTCGAGGGCGGCCTCGAGCCGGGGGAGGGGGACGCTGCCGCCCCGGCCGGTCGCGTCCTCCTCGTGCCCGCGAGCCACGGCCCCGTCCGCCTCCGGGGCGCGGGCGACGTGCTCGTCGCGCGACCGCCGCGACCGGCCGCCGTGCCCTGACGGCCCGTCGCCCCACTCACGCGCCCGGCGCGTCGACGTCGACGATGCCCCGGTCGAGCGCCTCCGTCGCGAGCACCTTGTATCCCTGTTCGTCGAAGAACACCGTCAGGCGATCGTCCTCGACGCTCACGACGGTCCCGTGACCCCACTCGCGGTGCTCCACGTCGTCGTCCACCCGGACGCGCGCGTCGCCGACGGGGACCCGTGCCTCCGCCTCGCCGTCCCGGGTGTCGGGGCCCGCGGCGCCGTCGAAGGCGTCGCAGCGATCGCAGCGACCGCAGTGCTCCGGTGCGTCCAACCCGAAGTACTCGAGGAGCGTGCGGCGGCGGCACCCGGTCGTCTCCGCGTACGCGCGCATGATGGCGATGCGCGACTCGCGGATGCGCTGTTGCGCCTCCTCGCCCTCCTGCACCGCCTCGACAACGTCCCCGACGGGCGGTTCGCCGACGGCGGCATAGCCGCGCGAGTTCGTGGCCGCGAAGCCCGCGGTCACGATCGCGTTGAGGACACGCGACGTCGCACGAGGGGAGAGCCCCGCGTCCCGGCCGATCGCCGTGGCGCGCCGCGCCTCGTCGGCGCGGAGCAGCGCCCCCCAGACCGAGGAGACATCGCCCTTCTTCGTCCGACCGCCCGCGAAGAACGACCGCACGGCGAAGTCCTCCGGCCGATAGTGGAGCACGGCCCGAGCGGGATCGCCGTCGCGCGCCGCTCGACCGATCTCCTGCACGTACGCGTCGAGGGACTCGGTGACGTCGGCGTGCACGACGAGGCGGACGTCGTGCTTGTCGATCCCCATGCCGAACGCCGAGGTCGCGACGACCACGTCGAGCTCGCCGGCCGACCAGGCGCCGTGGACCTCGTCGCGGGCTCGGGATGCCATCGCTCCGTGATAGGCCGCGGTGCGACGCCCGCGCTCGGCGAGCTCCTCGGCATAGCGCTCGGTCTCGGCTCGCGTCGCCACATAGAGCAGCGTCGCCCCCGATTCCTGCGCGACCTCGTCGAGCACCGCCCGCCGCTTCTCCGCGTCATCCTCGTGGCGACGCACCGCGAGGTGGATCTCCGGCCGGTCCATGTCGCGGATCTCGAGGTGCGGATCGCGCATGTGCAGCCGCTCGACGATCTCGGCGCGGACGGGCGATGACGCCGTGGCGGTGAGCGCGAGCACCGGGGGATGCCCCAGCGCTTCGACGGCCTCGCCGACCCGCACGTAGTCGGGCCGGAAGTCGTGTCCCCACGACGAGATGCAGTGCGCCTCGTCGACGACGACGAGCCGGACGTCCGCCGAGGCGAGCCGATCCGCCACCTCGGGACGCGTGAGCTGCTCCGGGCCGAGGAAGACGTACACGGGCTCATCGCCCTCGATCGCGTCCCACGCTTCTGCGATCTGACGGGTCGACGACCGTGAGTTGAGGGCGACCGCCGCGGACGCATCCGGAGCTGCGGCGATCGAGGCGACCTGGTCTCGCTGCAGTGCGAGCAGGGGGGAGACGATGATCGTCACGCCGCCGAGCTCGTGGCCGGCGATCTGATAGACGGCAGACTTGCCGGCCCCGGTCGGGAAGACCACGAGGGTGTCCCGCCCGGACACGATCGATTCGATGGCCTCTGCCTGCCCGGGCAGGAGAGTGTCCCAACCGAAGGCCTCCCGTGCGGTGCGTCGAGCGTCGGCGATGGTGGAGGTGGTGCTCACGGAGGTCCTTCGATCGGGGTGCTGATGATCCCATCCCAACCGAGACGACCCGGCCGATGCGGCCCCTTGACGACCGCGGGACCGAACCGCAACGGACGAGAGCGCACGGCCCGCGCGTCCGACGCGGGCGCTGTCAAGGCGCAGATCGCATCCCTGCGACCGGCGTAGCGTCGCCGCCATCGACAGTCCACGGAAGGGAACGAGACCATGGTCGTAGCACGCGACATCATGACGCCCGGCGCCGAGTGCGCCCGGGAGAACGACACGCTCGTCGATGCGGCGCGAAAGATGCGCGACCTCGACGTCGGGGCGCTGCCCATCTGCGGGGAGGACGGTCGGCTCGCCGGAATGTTGAGCGACCGCGACATCGTGGTGCGGTGCATCGCCGACGGCGGCGACCCGTCGCAGACCCTCGTCGGCAGCCTCGCCCAGGGCAAGCCGGTCACGATCGGAGCGGATGACGACGTGCGCGAGGCTCTCGACGTCATGGAGCGCCACCAGGTCCGGCGCCTTCCCGTGATCGACGGGCACGACCTCGTCGGCATCATCAGCCAGGCCGATGTGGCGCGAGCACTCGAGCCCGTCGAGGTCGGCGAGACCGTGGCGGAGATCTCGGAGGACTAGGCGACGCGTCGCCTGATCGGATCACCCGGGCAGAGGGGGACGGCCCGGCGGCTGTGACCGTCGGGACGGATGCCCGCGTGCGCGACCCCTCGCGACGACCGCCTCCAGCCGCGTAGGGTGCTCCCATGGCGAGCAAGGCGACGACGATCGCGGTTCCCGGGCCCGACGGCGAGCGGGAGGTGCGCATCTCGAGCCCCGATCGCGTGTTGTGGCCGGAGGTCGGCATCACGAAGCTCGACCTCGCGCAGTACATGGTCGAGGTGTCGGAGGCCTTCCTCGCCGCGAACGGCGACCGGCCGGTCTCACTGCAGCGGTTCCCGGAGGGGACGGACGGCGAGTGGTTCTTCTCGAAGAACCCGCCGAAGGGCGCTCCCGACTATGTCGACGCGGTGACCGTGCAGTACCCGAGCGCGAGGGCGCACCCGCAGGTCGTGCTGCACGAGGCGGCGGCGACGGTCTGGGCGGTGCAGATGAACACGGTCGTGTTCCACCCGTGGGCGTCGCGGGCCGGCGACACCGACCACCCCGACCAGTTCCGCATCGACCTCGATCCGCAACCGGGCACGGATTTCCAGGACGCCGTGCCGGCGGCACACGCCCTGCGCGACCTGCTCGCGGAGGTGGGGCTCACGGCGTTCGTGAAGACCTCCGGCAACCGCGGTCTGCACGTGTTCGCGCCCGTCGAACCGGTGCTCGAGTTCCTCGACGTCCGCCACGCCGTCATCGCCGCGGCCCGCGAGCTCGAGCGGCGGATGCCGGATGCCGTCAGCACGTCGTGGTGGAAGGAGGAGCGCGGGGAGAAGATCTTCGTCGACTTCAACCAGGCGAACCGCGACCGGACGATCGCGGGAGCCTACAGCCCGCGGGCCCTGCCGATGGCGTCGGTGTCGTGCCCGCTCGACTGGGACGAGCTCGACGACGTTGACCCCCACGAGCTCACGATCCGCACCGTCCCGGAGCGCTTGCGCACCGTCGGCGACCCGTGGGCGCGGATGCACGAGAAGCCCGGGCGGCTCGACACCCTCATGGAGTGGTGGCAGCGCGATCTCGACGACGGCCTCGGCGAGCTCCCCTTCCCGCCCGACTTCCCGAAGATGCCGGGCGAGCCGCCGCGCGTCCAACCCTCCCGCGCCCGCCACCCGGACCCCGCCTAACGACCTGAAAACGTCGGACGTGCATGAGAATTCGTGCACGTCCGACGTTTTCAGGCACTGGTGGGGGAGGGGGCGGCGGGGTTACCGTGTCGGCATGTGCCGGAACATCCACACCCTTCACAACTTCGAACCCGCCGCGACGGACGATGAGGTCCACGCCGCAGCGCTCCAGTACGTCCGCAAGATCAGCGGGTCGACGAAGCCGTCGCAGGCCAACCAGGAGGCCTTCGATCGCGCCGTCGCCGAGATCGCCCACGTCTCCCGCCATCTGCTCGAGGACCTCGTGACGAACGCGCCCCCGAAGAACCGCGAGGAGGAGGCCGACCGGCGGGTGATGGCCGAGCGGGTCCGGATCGCGCCGGGTGAGATGCTGCGCGTCGATGCCGCCGGCATGCGCCTGACCCAGGTGGATCCGACTGCCGTGGGTGCCTGGCACGAGCAGCGGCTGGATTATGACGGTGCGTCGCTGGCCGAGGTGGTGGCCGATATTTCCCGCGCCACGGGCCTGCGGCTGAGCGCCGCGCCCGAGGTTGGATCACGAACGTTCCGGGGCACCATCCCGCTCAATGGCCTGAAG
>CAKTZW010000185.1 GCA_934636065.1 uncultured Labedella sp. | reverse complement strand
CCGTCGCGACGTCGAAGCGGCTCGGGTTGGAGGGTGTGGTCGCGAAGCGGACGGACTCGCCCTACCGGCCGGGCCGGCGCTCCCGCGACTGGATCAAGCTCCCCCACCAGCGGACGCAGGAGGTGGTCGTGGTGGGGTGGCGTCCGGGCAACAACTCGCTTGCCGACTCGGTGGGCTCCCTGCTCGTCGCGGTGCCGGACGACGACGGTCGGCTCGTGTACGCGGGGCGCGTGGGAAGCGGATTCACCGACTCCTCGCGTCGCCGTATCCGCTCGCTCCTCGACTCGCGCTCGCGCACGACGCCGCCGGTCGAGGTCCCACGGCCCGACGCGAACGACGCGCACTGGGTGCGCGCCGACCTGGTCGGCGAGGTCACCTTCGGCGACTGGACCGGGACCGGCCGGTTGCGGCACCCGGTATGGAGAGGGCTCCGTTCGGACAAGTCGCCCTCGGATGTCACGCGCGACTCGGGTTGATCCCTCACGCGACGGAAGTTCGGTCGACGTCGGGAACGAGCTACGGTGACGACATGCATGATCTCGCCGTCTGCGACCTCGAGGCTGTCGTCGCTCGCCTGCGGGCTGCCGGATGCGTTTTCGCCGAGGAGGAGGCCGTCGTTCTCGTCGAAGCGGCGCACGGCGACGACCACCTTCTCGAGCTCGTCGATCGTCGGGTGTCCGGCACGCCGCTCGAGTACGTCGTCGGCTGGGCGGCGTTCCGCGGTCTGCGTCTCGCCGTCGACGCCGGCGTCTTCGTACCGCGGGTCCGAAGCGGGCTCCTCGTGGATCTCGTCCTGCCAGAGCTCACGACGGTCTCGGTGGTTCTCGACCTCTGTTGCGGAGCCGGCGCGCTCGCCGCCGCCATCCTCGCGGAGTCGGACGCGACGGAGGTCTACGCCGCCGACGTCGATCCGATCGCCGTCCGGTGCGCGCGACGCAACCTCGCGGCCGAGCGGGTGTTCGAGGGAGACCTCTTCTCCGCCCTCCCCGACGAGCTTGACGGCCGGCTCGACGTCGTCGTCGTGAACGCGCCCTACGTCCCGACGGCCGAGATCGCGTTCATGCCGGCCGAGGCGCGCGAGTTCGAGGCGGCCGTCGCCCTCGACGGTGGCGGAGACGGGCTCGACGTGCATCGTCGCGTCGCGGCCGAGGCGCGCGCGTGGCTCGCGCCGGGTGGTCTCCTCGCCATCGAGACGAGCGAGCGGCAGGCGGACCGGACGGCAGCGCTCTTCGCCGCGGAGGGCTTCGACGCCCGGATCTCCCGTGACGACGATCGCGATGCGACCGCCGTCACGGCTCGCGCACCGCGCTGACCGCTCAGACCCGGTGGGCGGCGTACTGCTCGCGCACCACCGGGACCGGGGCGGCAGCGAGTTCCGCGACCGTCTCGACGGGCCAATCGGGAAGCGTGCCGAGAGCGATCCACGCCGCCTGACGGGCGGCTCCGTTCGCGACGTATTCGCCAGGAGCTGGAACGGTGATCGGCACGTCGAAGATCGTCGAGGCGATCTCCCGGACGGCGGGGTTGAGGGCCGCGCCGCCGATGAGCAGCACGCGCGACGCATCCACGCCGAGGGCACGGTGCGCATCGAGGCCGTCGGCCAGCCCGCACAGCATCCCCTCGATCGCGGCGCGGGCGAGACCGGGCCGCGTGAACGTGGCGCGCGTCATGCCGAAGAGCGTCGCGGTCGCATCCGGCAGGTCCGGGGTGCGCTCGCCGTCGAAGTAGGGCTGGAGGACGAGACCGCCAGCCCCGGGCTCCGCCTGCAGCGCGAGGGCCGCGAGTTCGTCGAAGTCGACCCCGAGCACGCCGGCGACGCTGTCGATCACGCGAGCGGCGTTGAGGGTCGCCGACAGGGGGAGGAAGCGACCGGTCGCGTCGGCGAAGCCGGCGACCGTCCCGGAGGCGTCGGTCACGGCGGAATCCGATACGGAGAAGACCGTGCCGGACGTCCCGATCGAGACGACGACGTCGCCGGCCGCGGCGGAGAGGCCGAGCGCGGCCCCCGCGTTGTCGCCGGCGCCCGCCCCGACGAGGGCGCCGGCCGGGGTGCGGCCAGCGGACTCGGCGGGACCGAGCACGCGCGGAAGAATCGCGTCGTGACCGAGGGCCGCTTCGAGCAGCTCGCGATCGTACTCCCCCGTCGTCGGCGACCAGTATCCGGTACCCGACGCGTCCGACCGATCGGTCGCGAGCTCCTCGAGGACGGGACCGTACTCGCTCTCCCCCGCCGGCCCGTACCCGCGCAGCCGCCAGCTGAGCCAGTCGTGCGGGAGGGCGACCGCCGCGACACGGGCCGCGTTCTCCGGCTCGGCGTCGCGCAGCCAGCGGAGCTTCGTGATCGTGAAGGACGCCACGGGGACGAGCCCCGTCCGCGTCACGAGCGTCTCGGCGCCGAACTCCGCGATCAGGTCGCGGGCCGCACCGGCGCTGCGGGTGTCGTTCCACAACAGAGCGTCGCGGACGACGCGCCCCTCGGCATCGAGGGCGACCATGCCGTGCTGCTGGCCCGCGACGGCGACCGCCGCGACATCGTCGAGTCCCCCGGCCCCCGCGATGGCGTCCTGGAGCGCCGACCACCACGTGGCCGGGTCGACCTCCGTGCCGTCGGGGTGCGCCGCGCGACCCTCGCGGACGAGCGCGCCGGTCTCCGCGTCGCGGACGACGACCTTGCAGCTCTGCGTACTGGAATCGACGCCGGCTACCAGCATGGGTTGTCCTGTCTCGTGTGAGGGTGGTCTGGCCGATCCCTGAATCGCCCCGGCTACGGTCGCCGAGCCTGTCGAAGCGTCTCTCGCTCTCGGGAGCTCGAGACCCTTCGACAGGCTCAGGGACCGTGGGATGCGGAGGCCCTTCCGGTCATTGGCCAGCGACCGGGGACCGGGTCGGGTTGGTCGGTCTCGGGGTGAGACCGGACGTCAGCCGCGAGCGCCCATGAGGTGCTCGACGGCCAGCTGCTGGAGCCGGACGAAGCCGAAGCCCTTGCCGTGGAAGTACGCGTCCGCGTCGAAGTCCTCGTAGGCGGAGCGGTCCGCGATGAGGTCGTCGTAGGACTCGTCGGCGCCGAGGGTCGGAGTGCGCAGCTCGGCCACGCGCGCGGCCTCGAGCGCCGCCTGCACCTCGGGATCGGCGCGGAAGGCCTCGGCACGCTCCTTGAGGAGGAGGTACATGCGCATGTTCGCGGCCACCGAGTCCCAGACACCGTCGTCGCCTTCGGTGCGGCTGGGCTTGTAGTCGAAGTGACGGGGGCCGTCGTACGCCGGGCCGCCGTTCACGCCACCGTGCTCGAGGAGGTCGACGAGCGAGAAGGCGTTCTGTAGGTCGCCGTGACCGAAGACGAGGTCCTGGTCGTACTTGATGCCCCGCTGGCCGTTGAGGTCGATGTGGAAGAGCTTGCCCTGGTAGAGGGCCTGCGCGATGCCGGCGGTGAAGTTGAGGCCCGCCATCTGCTCGTGGCCGACCTCCGGGTTCACGCCGACGAGTTCGGGGCGCTCGAGCGTCTCGATGAACGCCATCGCGTGGCCGACCGTCGGCAGCAGGATGTCGCCGCGGGGCTCGTTGGGCTTCGGCTCGATCGCGAAGCGGATGTCGTAGCCCTTGTCGGTGACGTAGTCGCCGAGCAGGTTGACGGCCTCGCGGTAGCGCTCGAGAGCCGCCTGGATGTCCTTCGCCGCGTCGTACTCGGCACCCTCGCGGCCGCCCCACATGACGAAGGTCTTGGCGCCGAGCTCGGCCGCCAGGTCGAGGTTGCGCAGCACCTTGCGGAGGGCGAAGCGGCGAACGGCGCGGTCGTTCGAGGTGAAGCCGCCGTCCTTGAAGACGGGGGCGGAGAAGAGGTTGGTCGTGACCATCGGGACGACGACGCCGGTGTCGGCGAGGGCCTGCTTGAGCCGGTCGATCTGCGTCTGGCGCTCGGCATCCGTCGAGCCGAAGGCGAAGAGGTCGTCGTCGTGGAATGTGAGGCCGTATGCGCCGAGTTCGGCGAGCTTCTCGACCCCCCGCACCACGTCGAGGGGCTCGCGCGTGGGTCCGCCGAACGGGTCCGCGCCCGTGTAGCCGATGGTCCAGAGTCCGAACGAGAAACGATCGGCGGGCGTGGGGGTGAGGGACATGGTGCTTCCGTTCTCAACATCATTGGTGATAAGTAGTGAGTCACAACATATACGGATGCCGGTGGGGTGTCAAAGGACGATCGGTGCCATGATCGAGGTGCAAACCCTGTCTGTTCGTCGCGATCCGCGGTGGACCCGGCTCGCAAGGAGTACCGCCGATGTCTACCAGCCCACGAGACGATGCACCGCGCGCCGTGCAATCCGAGCGTGGATCTTCGGCGAACCTCTCCGCGATCCTGCGGCGCGTCCACCGCTCGGGGCCGGCCTCCCGCGCCGAGCTGACCCGTGAGACCGGGCTCAACCGGTCGACGATCTCGGGACTGGTCGGCGAGCTCGTCGAGCGCGGCCTCGTCGTGGAGGTCGAGCCGCGGTCGACCAAGCAGGTCGGCCGGCCGAGCCCCGTCGTGCAGGCCTCGCCTCAGGTGCTCGCCGTCGCCCTCGTGCCGGAGATCGACGCTGTGACGATCGGGCTCGTGTCGTTCGACCGGCAAGTGGTCCGGCGAGTGCGCTTCGAGCCCGAGTCGATCCCGACGGTGCGTGAGGCCGTCGTGATCGCTCGGGCGCTCGTCGAGGGCATGCGCGACGGACTCGAGCCCGGCCACCGGATCGCCGGGATCGGGGTCGCCGTGCCCGGCCTCGTCCGTGCCGGCGACGGCTTCGTGCGCTGGGCGCCGCACCTCGACTGGCGCGACGAGCCCCTCGGTGCCCTGCTCGAGGAGGCCACGGGGTACCCGGTGCTCGCCGCGAACGACGCGAACCTCGGCGCCCGCGCCGAGAACCTCTTCGGGGCGGCGGCGGACGCGACCCACATGCTCTACATGAACGGCGGACCGAGCGGTATCGGCGGCGGCATCATCGTCAACGGCGAGCTCGTGGGCGGTGCCGAGGGCTACGCCGGCGAGTTCGGACACAACCGGGTGGCGGCACCGACCGATTCCGAGGCGACCGACGGCGAGCTCGAGGCGAGCGTGAGTCAGAACCGCCTGCTGTCCGTCCTCGGCCTCCGCAGTGCGAGCCTCGACGAGCTCGAGGCGGCGCTCCTCGCCGACGAACGGCCGGAGG
>CAKTZW010000184.1 GCA_934636065.1 uncultured Labedella sp. | reverse complement strand
CCGTACATCCTCCACCCGACGGGATTCGGCGTCGTCGCCGTCGACGAGTCCGACGCCGTGCAGGGCTACCTGATCGGCACGACCGACACCGTGGCGTTCGCGCGCTGGTTCGTGACCGACTGGTGGCCGTCCGTGTCGAGCGAGCGCGTCGCGCTCACCCCGGCGGACGAGTCGCTCTTGCGAGCGGGGGCCGATCCCGACCGCATGCTCGTGTCGTGCGTCGACGCGTACCCCGCCCACCTCCACATCGACCTGCTCGCCGGGGCGCGGGGTGCCGGCACCGGGCGCCGACTCGTCGAGGCCGCCGTCGAGCAGTTGCGGGAACGCGGAGTGCCCGGCGTCCACCTCGTCGTCGGGGCGGCGAACGACAACGCGATCGCCTTCTATCGCCGCACCGGGTTCACGGAGTTGCCGGACGACCGGGGGAGCGTCGCCGGCGAATCGCTCGTCTTCGCGCGTCGAGTCCCGGCGAGGGTGGCCGATCCGGAGTGATCAGAACCGCGGGACGAACACGAGTCACCCGAGGCGCGTGGGCCGGCGTTCGAACCAGTAGAGCATGAGCGGGTTGGTGCGCTGCAGCTCGTCGAGCGTGAGCGCCTCGTCGATGTGCTCGACGGGCACGGTGACGAGGTGCTCGGCGACCTTGTGGATGGACGCGGTCGACCAGTAGTCGCCGCGCATCCGCACCAGGACGCGGCCGTCCGCGTCGAGCACGAAGAGCTGTCTGCGGGGCTCGGCCGCGAGCGTCCGGTGGAGATCGAGGAGCACGGCACGGGCGACGTCGTCGAGGGGGATCCGCTTGACGCCCGAGAAGAACGTCTTCTCGATGATGTGGGTGGGCGTCACCGTGACGGAGACGCGGAAGTACTGCACGACGGCGTACAGCACGAGGAGGACGATGGCGGCGGCGGCCCCGACGACCCAGACCCACGGCCCGTCCGGGACGGTGAGCCAGAACAGGACGAGGAGGATCGGCGCTGTGAGGGAGGCGACGGCGACGAGGCCCTGACCGAGCAGTCGACGACGGACGTGCACGGTGATCGACGAGCCCGTCGACGCGGTCTTCAGCAATGGATCCCCTCTCCCCGGCGTCCAGTCTGTCGGAGTGTGAGGGCTCTTCACCATCCACCTTTTGGAGGACACAGGCGCATCCGGGACTCGCACGTCTGAGCCTGGTCGGCGGTGCGGGCGGAGCCCGGACGCCGACGCTCGGGATCGTGAGCGTGCACCCGGAGGGACGGTTCTCGTCCGGATCGGGTCGGCGTGACCGGTGGTCTCGTGACTGTTCGTGAACCTCAGTGGCGGAGGATGGGGGATTCGAACCCCCGAGGGCTTGCACCCAACACGCTTTCCAAGCGTGCGCCATAGGCCACTAGGCGAATCCTCCTGGGAGTCGCGGCGAACCGCGACCTGAACATCCTACCGGGTCGCGTGACCCGCCCGCGCCACGCTGTAAGATGGACATCGGCTCCCCGCGTGGCGCCATCCAGGCCAACTCCCCCAGGGCGGAAACGCAGCAAGGGCAACCGGGCTCTGGCGGGTGCGCGGGGGGTCCTTTTTTTCGCGTCCTGCACGTCCGCCCGCTTTTCGACACAGCGTAGAAAAGCGTCGTCGCGCTCCTGTAGCGTGGGAATCGAACCTCCCGGACAATCGAAGGATGATCGTGGCCACGAGCGTGTACATCACATCGGCGGAGGGACACACCGGGAAGTCGACGATCGCCCTCGGGCTCCTCGACCTGCTCTCCCATGAGGTGAAGCGCGTCGGTGTCTTCCGCCCCATCTCGCGATCGGTGGAGGAACGGGACTACGTCCTCGAGCTCCTTCTGCAGCACGACGGCGTCGACCTCGACTACGACGAGTGCATCGGGGTGGGCTACGACGACGTGCACGCGGATCCGGACGGTGCGCTCTCCCGCATCGTGCAGCGGTACAAGTCGGTCGAGTCGAAGTGCGACGCCGTCGTCGTGCTCGGATCCGACTACACCGATGTCGGGAGCCCGACGGAACTCGGCTTCAACGCGCGCATCGCGACGAACCTCGGCGCCCCCGTGCTCCTCGTCCTCGGCGGGCGCGAAGGGCAGGGCGCGGGCGAGCGGCTCGGCCAGGGCAAGGCCCGCAGCCCCGAGCACATGCGGCAGATCGCGGAGCTCGCTCTCGAGGAGCTGCGGAACGCGCACGCCACGCTCCTCGCGGTCATCGCCAACCGCGCGGACAGCGCGGACACGGCCGCTGTCGTCACGGGCGTCGAGGAAGCGAAGCCCGGCGTCCCCGTCTGGGCGATCCCGGAGGACCCGTATCTCGTCGCCCCGAGCATGGGATCGATCATGGAGTCGCTCGACGGCGAGCTGCTCAAGGGCGACCCAGCGCTCCTCCAGCGCGAGGCGCTCGGCGTCGTCGTCGCGGGGATGGGGATGGTGAACGTGCTGCCCCGCCTCACGGAGGGCGCGGCGCTCGTCGTCGCGGGCGACCGCACCGAGGTGCTCCTCGCGGCGCTCATGGCGCAAGCGGCCGGCACCTTCCCCTCGATCGCGGGGATCGTGCTCAACGGCGGTTTCGATCTGCCGGAGCCGATCGAGAAGCTGCTCGACGGGCTGCCCCAGACGCTCCCGATCATCCGCACCGGCCTCGGGACCTACGACTCGATCGTCGCGATCACCTCGACGCGGGGGCGGCTCGCGGCGGACTCGCAGCGCAAGTACGACACGGCGCTCGCCCTCTTCGAGCAGCACGTCGACACGGCGGCGCTCGTCGACCGGCTGCAGGTGAGCCGCACGTCCGTCGTCACCCCGCTGATGTTCGAGTACGGACTCCTCGAGCAGGCGCGCGCGGCCGACCGCCACATCGTGCTGCCGGAGGGCGAGGACGACCGCATCCTGCGGGCCGCGCACACGCTGCTGGCGCGCGACGTCGCGCGCCTGACGATCCTCGGAGAGCCGATCGAGGTCCGGTCCCGGGCGATCGAGCTGGGACTCGACATCGGCCGCGCCGAGGTGCTCTCGCCCCACGATCCCGTGCTCGCGCTCCGGTTCGCCGAGGAGTACGCGCGCGTCCGCGCCCACAAGGGCGTCACGCTCGACCAGGCGAAGGACGTCGTCACCGACGTGTCGTACTTCGGGACGCTCATGGTGCACCTGGGGCTCGCCGACGGCATGGTCTCCGGCGCCATCCACACCACCGCACACACCATCAGACCCGGGTTCGAGATCATCAAGACGACGCCGGGCGTGCAGGTGGTCTCGAGCGTCTTCCTCATGGCCCTCGAGGACCGCGTGCTCGTCTACGGCGACTGCGCCGTCGTCCCGGACCCGGACTCCTCCCAACTCGCGGACATCGCCATCTCCTCGGCAGCGACGGCGGAGCAGTTCGGGATCGACCCGCGCATCGCGATGCTCTCGTACTCGACCGGCGAATCCGGATCGGGCGCCGACGTCGAGAAGGTCAGAGCCGCGACGGCCCTCGTCCGCGAGCGCCGATCGGACCTGCGCGTCGCCGGACCGATCCAGTACGACGCCGCGGCGGACGCGGCCGTCGCGGCCACGAAGATGCCGGACTCCGACGTCGCGGGACGGGCGACCGTGTTCATCTTCCCGGACCTCAACACCGGCAACAACACGTACAAGGCCGTGCAGCGCTCGGCCGGCGCCGTCGCGATCGGGCCGGTGCTGCAGGGACTCAACAAGCCGATCAACGACCTGTCGAGGGGAGCCACCGTGCAGGACATCGTGAACACTGTCGCGATCACGGCCATCCAGGCCGGAGCTCGCGCGGCGACGGAGGCGGACTCGTGAGCTCCGTCCTCGTCGTCAATTCCGGGTCGTCGTCGTTCAAGTACCAGCTCGTCGACGTCGAGAACCGCACGGCGCTCGCGTCCGGTCTCGTCGAGCGCATCGGCCAGGGCACCGGCCGGGTGAAGCACCGCGACGAGACGCGCAGCGACGCGTCGTGGGAGCGGGACGTCGCCATCCCCGACCACACCGCCGGCTTCGGCGAGATGATCGCGAGCTTCGAGGAGCACGGTCCCTCGCTCTCGGAGAACGCGCCCATCGCCGTCGGACATCGCGTCGTGCACGGCGGCCGGCGCTTCTTCGAGCCCACCGTCGTCACGGACCTCGTGAAGATCAATATCGAGGATCTCTCCGATCTTGCTCCGCTGCACAACCCGGCGGCCGTTCAGGGCATCGACGCGGCCCAGAGGGCTTTCGCCGACATCCCGCACGTCGCGGTCTTCGACACCGCGTTCCACCAGACGCTGCCGCCCGCCGCGTACACGTACGCGATCGATCGGGAGCTGGCTGCGAAGCACCGCATCCGGCGCTACGGGTTCCACGGCACGAGTCACAAGTACGTCTCCGAGCGCGTCGCCGAGTTCCTCGATCGACCGCTCGCGGACCTCCGTCAGATCGTGCTCCACCTCGGCAACGGCGCGTCCATGACGGCGATCGACGGGGGACGGTCGGTCGAGACCTCGATGGGCATGACGCCGCTCGAGGGTCTCGTGATGGGCTCACGCTCCGGCGACCTCGACCCGGCCGTGCTCTTGCACCTCATGCGGCGCGCTGGCCTGTCCGTCGAGGAGGTCGACGACCTGCTCAACAAGAAGAGCGGGATCCTCGGGTTGTCCGGTGCGTCCGACATGCGTGACGTCGGCGAGCGGGTGGCGGCCGGTGACGAGACCGCGCGAACGGCGCTCGACGTCTACGTCCACCGTCTCCGTCACTACATCGGCGCATACTACGTCCAGCTCGGCCGAGTCGACGCGATCTCCTTCACCGCGGGCGTCGGCGAGAACGACGCTCAGGTTCGCGCGGAGAGCCTCGCGGGACTCGAGCGGCTCGGCATCCGGATCGACGAGGAGCGCAACACCTCCGTCCGGCGCGGTGAGGTCTCCATCATCTCGAGGGACGACTCGGAGGTGACGGTCCTCGTCGTTCCCACGAAGGAGGAACTCGAAATCGCGATCCAGACGCTGTCGGCGGTGGGCTGACGCGACCACCGGTCCCCGGCGCGGGTGTCGGTGGCGGCGACTACCATTGGACCGTGGTCACCGCCCTCTATCGCCGATACCGGCCCGAGACGTTCGCCGAGATGATCGGTCAGTCCCAGGTGACCGATCCGCTCCGCACGGCGCTGCGCACGAACCGCGTCAACCACGCGTACCTGTTCAGCGGTCCCCG
>CAKTZW010000183.1 GCA_934636065.1 uncultured Labedella sp. | reverse complement strand
GCGTCGGCCTTCTCCACGCGTCGTTCCGCCTCGGCGCGGGGGAGGGCGAGTCGGGCGAGCATGCCGGCGAACCACTCGTCGTCCGGGGTTTCCGCCTCCTCAGCGTCGTCGCCGGCCTCCGAGACCTCCCCGCCCTCCTCCGCGACGGGTGCGGCCGGATCGCCTGCGTCCGCGGACTCGGGCACCGAGGCGACGAGTTCGCGAGCGCGGTCGGCCAGGCGCGCGACCGCGTCGAGCTCCGTCCCCAGCTCCGTCTGCACCGCCTTGCGTCGTTCCACGAGGTACTCCTCGATGGAGGAGAACCGCTCCGTGGCGAACAACGATCGCAGGACGTGCTGTCGCTCGTCGTGACCGGCGGCGAGGAAGCGCTGGAAGCGATTCTGCGCGAGCAGGATGACCTGAAGGAACTGGTCGCGCGTGAGCTGCACGATGGCCGCGAGCTCGATGCCGACCTCTCGCGGGCGGGCGGCGATGCCGTGCCAGTCGCCGTCGACGAGGACCGCGAGCTCGGCCTGGGGCGGCGACACCGTCATGCCGTCGCCGCGCGCTTTCGGACGCTCGTAGGCCGGCGAACGGGTGACGCGGTAGTCGCGTCCCCCCGCGGAGAACTCGAGCGTCACGAACGTCGGGTCGCCGGGTGCGCAGTGGTCGCTCCGGAGCCGCGCCTCCGCCTTCTCGAAGCGCGGTACCGATGCGTACAGGGCGAAGCACACCGCGTCGAGGATGGTCGACTTGCCGGCGCCGGTCCGCCCCCCGATGAGATAGATCCCGTCGTCCTCGAACGCGCGGAAGTCGATGTCCTGCTCGTCGCGATAGGGACCGAAGCCCGCGAACACCAGCCGCGTGATCCTCATCGCGTCGCCTCCCGGGCGGCGATCGCCGCGAAGGCGTCGTCCATGAGCTCGCTCTCCGCCCGGCTCGGCCCCCGCCCGTTGCGCACGTGCTCGAGGAAGCCGGCGACGATCTCCACGTCGCTCTTCTGCTCGATGCGGGCGGCGTAGCTGTCGTGCGCGTCGTCGTGGACGGTCATCGGCCGGTGCTCGAGTTGTGCGCACCAGCGGAAGCGCCGCTGCAGCCTCGGCATCGCGTCGAGTGGTCGGACGTCGTCCGTCAGCACGACGGCGACCCAGTCGTCCTCGAACTCCGCGTGGGCCGGCGAGTGGAGGAGATCGTCGATCGTACCGGTGAGTCGCACGAGGCGACGGGGGATCGGCAGGTCGACCCACTCGACGGCGCCGAGTCCCTCGGCGTCGAGCTCGACGAGCCACGCTCCGCGCGGCTTGTCGGCCTCGCCGAACGAGTAGTGCAGCGGCGCACCGGAGTACCGCACCCGGTCCGAGAGCGCCGCGCGACCGTGGATGTGTCCGAGGGCCACATACGTCGAGCGGAACGTAGTCGAGCCCCCCGGCGGTGATGTCGCGCTCGACGTCGCCGCCCGGGGCGCCCGTCGCGAAGCAGTGCGAGACGACGACCGATCGGCCGCCTCGCTCCGCGAGATCACTCCGGATGCGGTCCATGACGTGCCCGAGCACATCGGCGTGCCGACGGGAGGCGACCTCCGGATAACGGTGCCGCACGAGAGACGGCTCGAGGTAGGGGATGCCGTAGACGTGCACGGGTCCGTGCTCGTCGTGCACCGTGACCGGATCGTCGTGCTGCTCGGGCCGCGTGATGACGTGCACGCCGGCGAGGCGCGCGAACTCCGCCTGGAAGCCGAGGCGAGTGGCCGAGTCGTGGTTGCCGCTCGTGACGACCACGGTGGTCCCCGCGTCGTGCAGTGCCGAGAGGGTGCGCTCGAGGACCCCGTAGTGCTCGGCCGCCGGCATCGTGGAGTCGAACACGTCTCCCGCCACGACGACGAGATCGACGGACCGTTCGCGCACCACCGCGGCGAGCGCGTCGAGGACCGTCTCGAGTGCCTCCGTGGTGCTGTGACCGTGGAAGGTCCGTCCGACGTGCCAGTCGGACGTGTGGAGGATCCTCATGCGACCACGATAACCAGGGCCACCGACACCGGCGGAACCGGCATGCGCGGTCAGGCCGGGGCCGCTGGAGTCTCCGCGCGTGCCCGCCGCCGGCGTCGGACGTAGACGACGGCGCCCCACACGAGGGCCGCGATCGCCACCACGACGAGGACGGGAACCACGATGGCGAGGACGACGAGTCCGACGCTCGCGACGTCCTCGACCACACTGAGGACCGGCGCCGCGAGCCCGAAGGTCGCGGCGTTGGCGACGGGGCGGATCGCGGCCTTCCCGGCGTGCACGAGCAGCGCGATGACGACGCCGATCACCACAGGCACCCACTGGCCGCTCGAGACGAACTGCTCGGGATCGGTCACGGCGACGGTCTCCGAGGCGGCCCCCGATCCGAAGACGATGCCGCCGGACGCGGGCCGGACGACGGTCTGCACGATGTCGTTGACACTGTCGACGGCGGGGACCTTGTCCGCGACCATGTCGACGACGAGCAGGACGCCGAGCACCACCATGACCCATTCGTTCTCGAGCCAGGCCCATCCGGGCGGCACGGAGAGCAGATCGGTGAAGCGCGACAGCAGCCCCATCGCGAGCATCGGGATGTAGGCGTTCAGTCCGGCGGCCGACGCGAGGCCGAGCCCGGTGAGACCCTCGAGCATCTTCGCCCTCCCCGCTCGTCGCGACGCCCCGCGTCGATAGGTGGTGTGCTGTCGAGTCTACCGACGTGCCTCGTCCCGGAGAAGAAGAACGCCGGGCCCCCGGACGCCGCGGATGCGGCGCTCGGAGACCCGGCGTTCCGGGTGAGGTCGACTCAGATCGCGCGGATCTTCTCGGCCTGGAGGCCCTTGGGGCCGCGCGCCGTCTCGAACTCGACGCGCTGGTTCTCCTCGAGCGAGCGGTAACCCGTCGACTCGATGGCGGAGAAGTGGGCGAAGACGTCGGCCGAGCCGTCGTCGGGGGAGATGAAGCCGAAGCCCTTCTCCGCGTTGAACCACTTAACGGTTCCAGTAGCCATGATCATTCCTAACTATGTGGTGTTGCCGACCCGGCTGGCGGGACGAAGGGCGAGGCGGTTTCACCAGGCCCGCTCCGACGGAGATCGGCTCCGTGGAGAGATGAGAGTGCTTCGCCTGCGCGGCGCCCGTGCGAACCGCGGAAGGTCGCCATCGGATACGCCGCTTCAGCGAGGAGAAGCGGGACAGGGGAGTTTCGGGAGGGTGCTGCGGTGACGATGATGTGTCGCGAACTCTCCTGGGATTCCTCTTGTGCAGACGAGGGTCCCTGACAAACGGGCCTGCTAGCGGGTTTGATCCGGAATGATGCACGAAAACACGGACCCACGAGGCAAACGATAACGACTTCAGCGTAGCGCACGGGGCGCTCGAGTGGGAGCGCCGTTTTCCGCAGAGGGCGGAAAGCGGGTCTCCCCGAGCGTCGGATTGCGGGTCAGACGCGACGGAACCGGTTCACCATCGGGCAGTCGAAGGGGTCGCGGGCCGAGAGGCCGACGCGGTTGAGGTACGCGATGACGATCGCGTAGGACTCGGCGAGCGACGTCTCCGTGTACGGAACGCCGAGGGTCGCGCAGTGCTCGCGCACAATGTCGCGGGCCTTGGCGAGGTGCGGCCGCGGCATGTTGGGGAAGAGGTGGTGCTCCACCTGGTAGTTGAGGCCGCCCATGAGTGCGCTCGCCCACCAGCCGCCCCGGATGTTGCGGGACGTGCGGACCTGCTTGGCGAAGAAGTCGAGCTTCTCCTCCGCTCCGACGATCGGCATGCCCTTGTGGTTGGGGGCGAAGGAGGCGCCCATGTACACGCCGAACACGGCCATCTGAACGCCGATGAAGGCGAATGCCATCCCGAGGGGGAGCAGCCAGAAGATCGCCCCGAACACGACGACGAAGCGGAGCGCGATCGTGACGAGCTCGAGCCAGCGGCCCTTGACCGGCTCGCGGGTGAAGAGGGCGGCGACCGAGCGCACGTGCAGGTTCGCGCCCTCGAACGTGAGGAGGGGGAAGAAGAGGTAGCCCTGCTTGCGGGTGATGAGCGCGCGCAGGCCCCTGGCCGATTCGGCGTCCTTCTCCTGGAAGGAGATCGTGTCGAGCTCGATGTCCGGGTCCTTGCCGACCCGGTTGGGGTTGGCGTGGTGGCGGGAGTGCTTGTTCATCCACCACGCGTAGCTGATGCCGACGATCGCGGTCGCGATGAAGCGGCCGGCCCGGTCGTTCGCGGGGCCCGAGGCGAACACCTGCCGGTGCGAGGCCTCGTGGGCGAGGAAGGCGAACTGGGTGAAGATGATGCCGAGCGCCCCGGCGATGAGGAGCTGGAACCAGCTGTCGCCGAGCAGGATGAACCCGGTGACGGCGCCGCCGAGGGCGAGCACGAGTCCCGAGAACAGCAGCACGTAGAAGACCCGGGTGCGCTCGAGGAGGTGCGTCTCCTTGACCACGCGCGACACGGCGGCGAAGCTCCGCGTCGTGTCGCCGGGAGCGCTCGTGCGGGGCTTCGTCCGGCGGATCATCCCGGGCTGGTCGATGGCATTGTCCATGGGACATGTCTCCTGCTGGTCGGACGACTTCCCAGCCGCGGAGTGAGCCCTGATGCTCCGGATGGCTCAACGGTACGGGCGCACCCTGAACGTTCACGGCATATACGGAAAACGGGGCGACCATGGCGTGGTCGCCCCGTTTCCTGTATACGAGGGAGGGTCAGGACGGGTCGGTCACGTCCGGTTCCTCTGGTGCCCCACCGGAGTCGGTGTCCTCCTCCGTGGTGGGATCCGTGCTGATGCTCGTGTCTGTCGTATCGCCGTCGGAGCCGGGGAACGGGGTGTCGGAGTCGACCGGGGTCGACGCGCCGTCGACCTCGTCCTCGGGGGACGGGCTGCTGTAATCGCTCATGCGGCGACGGTATCCCTGCCGCCGCTCCCTGCCCATCCCGTTGACAACAACCGACGCGAGTGGGACGGCGGCTACAGCCGCGCACGGAGCCCGTCAAGGCCGCACGCTGCGTCGCGGGGTCGCCCTATCGTCGAGGGACCGCTACAGGAAGGACGTGCATGATGAGCGACACATTCGGAACGACGAACGACACCCCGGCAGAGTCCGAGGGCACGGCCGCTGAGGAGGCGCAGTACTTGCGCGACAACGACGAGCAGGTCGTCGAGTCGACGGTCGACGACCCGGCGCACGTGGTCGCGCTGCATGACGC
>CAKTZW010000182.1 GCA_934636065.1 uncultured Labedella sp. | reverse complement strand
GTTCTCACCGGCCCACGCCTCGTCGAGCTGCTTGTGGAACATCTCGATACCCGTGACGATCGTCTTCTGCGTCGCACGGATGCCGACGATCTCGACCTCGGAGTTGATCGCGAGCGTGCCACGCTCGGCGCGGCCCGTGACGACCGTTCCACGACCGGTGATCGTGAAGACGTCCTCGATCGGCATGAGGAACGGCTTGTCCTTGTCGCGCACCGGGTCCGGGATCGACGAGTCGACCGCGTCCATGAGCTCGACGATGGCGTTGACCCACTGCTCGTCGCCCTCGAGAGCCTTGAGGCCCGAGACGCGGACGACCGGGGCGTTGTCGCCGTCGAAGTCCTGGCTCGAGAGGAGCTCGCGGACCTCGAGCTCGACGAGCTCGAGGATCTCCTCGTCGTCGACCATGTCCGACTTGTTGAGCGCGACGAGCAGGTACGGAACGCCGACCTGCTTGGCGAGCAGCACGTGCTCACGCGTCTGAGCCATGGGGCCGTCGGTCGCGGCGACGACGAGGATCGCGCCGTCCATCTGCGCGGCACCGGTAATCATGTTCTTGATGTAGTCCGCGTGACCGGGGGCGTCGACGTGCGCATAGTGGCGCTTCGGCGTCTCGTACTCGACGTGCGAGATGTTGATCGTGATACCGCGCTGACGCTCCTCGGGAGCCGAGTCGATCGACGCGAAGTCGCGCTGCACGTTGGTGGCCGACGGGTACTTGTCGGCGAGCACCTTCGAGATCGCTGCGGTCAGGGTGGTCTTGCCGTGGTCGACGTGACCGATCGTACCGATGTTGACGTGCGGCTTGGTCCGCTCGAACTTGGCCTTAGCCACTGTGGGTCCTCCTCAGGACTCTCATGTAGATACCCCGGACGCTGGATTGCGCCCGGTTCACTACGGGGGTTTGTGTATTCATGTTACAAGGGTCTACCCGTGTCATCGACACCGTGTGAAGGACACCGTGTGGACGGAACCCTCCGGGCGAACTACTCGCCCTTGCCCTTCTGGATGATCTCCTCGGCGACAGCCTTGGGGACCTCAGCGTAGCTCTCGAAGGTCATCGAGAACACCGCTCGACCCGAGGTCTTCGACCGCAGATCGCCGATGTAGCCGAACATCTCCGACAGAGGGACGTGCGCCCGGACGACCTTGACGCCGGAGGCGTCCTCCATCGACTGGATCTGGCCGCGGCGGGAGTTCAGGTCGCCGATGACGTCGCCCATGTACTCCTCGGGGGTACGGACCTCGACCGCCATGAGCGGCTCGAGGATGACGGGGCTCGCCTTGCGGGCGGCCTCCTTGAAGCCCATCGATCCGGCGATCTTGAACGCCATCTCCGACGAGTCGACGTCGTGCGACGCACCGTCCATGAGGACGGCCTTCACGCCGACCATCGGGTATCCGGCGAGGACACCGACGTTCAGCGCGTCGCGGAAGCCCTGATCGACCGAGGGGATGTACTCGCGCGGGATGCGGCCACCGGTGACCTTGTTCTCGAACTCGTACGTCTTCTCGGGCGTGACCTCCATGGGCTCGATCGCGAACTGGATCTTCGCGAACTGACCCGAACCACCGGTCTGCTTCTTGTGCGTGTAGTCGTGACGCTCGACGGCCTTGCGGATCGTCTCGCGGTACGCCACCTGCGGCTTTCCGACGTTCGCCTCGACCTTGAACTCGCGCTTCATGCGGTCCACGAGGATGTCGAGGTGGAGCTCGCCCATGCCCTTGATGACCGTCTGGCCCGTCTCGGCGTTGAGCTCGACGCGGAACGTCGGGTCCTCCTCGGCGAGCTTCTGGATGGCCGTGGAGAGCTTGTCCTGGTCGGCCTTCGTCTTCGGCTCGATCGCGACCTCGATGACGGGCTCCGGGAAGGTCATCGACTCGAGCACCGTCTGGGCGCTCGGGTCGCTGAGCGTGTCGCCCGTCGTGGTGTCCTTGAGGCCGATCACGGCGTAGATGTGGCCGGCGGTGACCGAGTCGACCGGGTTCTCCTTGTTGGCGTGCATCTGGAAGATCTTCCCGATGCGCTCCTTCTTGCCCTTGGTCGAGTTGATCACCTGAGCACCCGAGTCGGCCTGACCGGAGTAGACGCGCACATAGGTGAGGCGACCGAAGAACGGGTGCACCGCGACCTTGAACGCGAGAGCCGAGAACGGCTCGCTCGCGTCGGCGTGACGCAGGACGATCTTCTCCTCGTCCTTCACGTCGTGGCCCTCGACGGCGGGGACGTCGAGCGGCGACGGGAGGTAGTCGACGACCGCGTCGAGCATCGGCTGGACACCGCGGTTCTTGAAGGCCGAGCCGCAGAGGACCGGGTAGATCTCGCTGTTCACGGTGAGCTTGCGGATCGCGCCCTTGATCTCGTCGACCGTGAGCTCCTCGCCGCCGAAGAACTTCTCGAGCAGGGCGTCGTCGGTCTCGGCGACGGTCTCGAGCAGGACCTGGCGGTACTCGTCGGCCTTGTCCTTGAGGTCGGCCGGGATCTCCTCGATCTCGTACTTCGCACCCATCTGGACGTCACCCTTGGCGTCGCCGCGCCACGTGAGCGCACGCATCTCGACGAGGTCGATGACACCCTCGAAGGTGCTCTCCGCGCCGATCGGCAGCTGGATCACGAGCGGCTTGGCACCGAGGCGGTTGACGATGGTGTCGACGGTGAAGTAGAAGTCCGCGCCGAGCTTGTCCATCTTGTTGACGAAGCAGATGCGGGGGACGTCGTACTTGTCCGCCTGGCGCCACACGGTCTCCGACTGGGGCTCGACGCCCTCCTTGCCGTCGAAGACGGCGACGGCGCCGTCGAGGACGCGGAGCGAGCGCTCCACCTCGACCGTGAAGTCCACGTGGCCCGGCGTGTCGATGATGTTGATCTGGTTGTTGTTCCAGAAGCACGTCGTCGCGGCGGACGTGATCGTGATGCCGCGCTCCTGCTCCTGCGCCATCCAGTCCATGGTCGCAGCACCGTCGTGCACTTCGCCGATCTTGTGGGTGATACCCGTGTAGAACAGGATGCGCTCGGTGGTGGTGGTCTTGCCGGCATCGATGTGAGCCATGATGCCGATGTTGCGGACCTTGTTCAGGTCGGTGAGCACGTCTTGTGCCACGGGTATTCCTCCGGGGAAGTGAAAGGGTTCGGATGCCGAACGAGGCGGCGGGGGGGGGTCGACGGTCGTGCCGACCCCCCGATCGCGACTACCAGCGGTAGTGCGCGAACGCCTTGTTCGACTCGGCCATCTTGTGGGTGTCTTCGCGGCGCTTGACCGCTGCACCGAGGCCGTTCGATGCGTCGAGGATCTCGTTGGTGAGTCGCTCGGTCATGGTCTTCTCACGACGACCCTTCGCGTAGCTGACGAGCCAGCGGAGGGCGAGCGTGTTGGCACGGTGAGGCTTGACCTCGACCGGGACCTGGTAGGTCGAACCGCCGACGCGGCGGCTCTTGACCTCGAGGGTGGGGCGGACGTTGTCGAGCGCCTTCTTGAGCGTGACGACGGCGTCCTGACCGTTCTTCGCGGCGACCCCGGCGAGCGCGTCGTAGACGATGCGCTCGGCGAGACCCTTCTTGCCGTCGAGGAGGATCTTGTTGACGAGCTGGCTCACGACCGGAGCGCCGTAGACCGGGTCTGCGACGACGGGGCGCTTGGGAGCGGGACCTTTACGAGGCATCTAACTCAACCCTTCTTCGCGCCGTAGCGGCTACGGGCCTGCTTGCGGTTCTTCACGGCCTGCGTGTCGAGAGCGCCGCGGACGATCTTGTACCGGACGCCGGGGAGGTCCTTCACACGACCGCCGCGCACGAGCACCATCGAGTGCTCCTGCAGGTTGTGGCCCTCGCCGGGGATGTACGCGGTGACCTCGGTCCCGTTCGACAGCTTCACACGGGCGACCTTGCGCATCGCCGAGTTCGGCTTCTTCGGGGTCGTGGTGTACACACGGGTGCACACGCCGCGCTGCTGCGGGTTGGCCTTGAGGGCGGGAGCCTTGGTCTTGGCGACCTTCGGCGACCGGCCCTTCCGGACCAACTGCTGAATGGTTGGCACTTCTTCTCCTTGATTGTGCTGCACGGTGACAGCAGGTGTCTTAAGCATTCGTCGCGTCGTCCGGCCGCTCGCGAAGGAGGACCGGGGTTCGTGACGAGTTCACTGGACCCACCGGGACCCCGGAATCGGAGGCCTGTTGGTGTGGTGGGTATGCCGTGGGGGTGTCCCGCTCGGAGGGAGGAGCCGTTCAGCTCGACCCGGACGAGTAGGGACCCCGGAAGAGGGTGTTACGGGAGTGGGGTTTTCGAGACGTTCCGATCGCCGTGCTCTTTCGGGCATGACGACCGGGCGCACCGAAGCGCACACCCGCTCAAGTGTAATCCGCCGCGGTGCAGCGGTCAAACGACGGCGGGGCCGCATGCGCCGGTCTCGCGGCGGCGCGCGGCGCCGCCCTCCTCGTCACGGCGCGTAGGTCGCGCCGTCCTCCCCGAACCCCGTGATCGCACCGGCGACATCCACGTCCATCGGCCCGGCGGTCGCCGTACCCGTGGCGCCCGTCGAGGGATCGCGCACGTCGCACTCGAGGCTCGCCGTGCCCGAGCTGTCCGTCGCCACCGGCCACTCGCCGTCGGCGAACTCGCCGATCGTGAAGGACGGCCGCGGGTCGAGCGACCACACGCAGTTCGAGTACTCGTAGCCGGGCGTCTCGCCCTGAGCCGTGAACGGGCACCCGTCGGGCCGGAGCTCCGTCGAGGCCGCGCAGCCGTCGAGGTACGCGTTGACCGCGTCCTCCGCGGCCGTCACGGCGGTGTCGGTCAGCGTCACCGTGAGCGCGTTCGACTCCGAGCCGTCGCTCGTCGTGGCCGTCGCCGCGTCGGCGCCGAAGCCCACGACGTTCACCGTGATCGGCTCGGCGGCGAAGAAGTCGTCGTCGCTCGCGAGGGCGACGGTGTAGGTGCCGGGCAGGGCGCGCAGCTCGACCGAGCCGGACTCGGCCGGTGCCGCCTCCGTCGTGTCGACGCCGGCGACGCTCACCGCCGTCTCGGCCGGACCGGTCACCGTGTAGCTGACGACGCCGAGCTCGGGAGCGCGCAGCCGCCACGTGTCGAACACGACGAATGCCTTGCCGGCCTTCTCGAGCGTGAACGTCGTGTCGTACGTCTCCTCGCCCTGCGAGATCGCCACCGACACCTCGGCGGTGTCGCCACTGATCGTCG
>CAKTZW010000181.1 GCA_934636065.1 uncultured Labedella sp. | reverse complement strand
CGCCCTCGCTAGGCAAGGCCTATGGCGGCGGCGGGATCCTCGACCTCTTCTTCACCCAGTTCGCGCAGCCGTTCGTCCTCAGCGTCGCGGTCTTCATGGAGTTCCCGCTCGTCAGTTCGCTCGCGATGTCCTTCACCGACTTCCGCAACACCGACATCCCGAATCCGCTCGCCGTGACGTTCGTCGGGCTCGACCAATTCGTCGCGCTGTTCCAGAATCGGCAGTTCGTACGCTCTCTCGTCAACACCCTCTACTTCGTGGGGGTCGGAATCCCGCTCACGATGATCGTCGCTCTCGCCCTCGCCATCGCCCTCAACAACGGGATCACGCGATTCCGCGCTGTCTTCCGGGTGGGATTCTATGCGCCGGTCGTGACGAGCATCGTGGCCGTCGCTGTCGTCTGGCGCTTCATCCTGCAGCCGGACGGCCTTCTCAACACCGTGCTCGCGGGTATCGGCATCAACGGCCCCGACTGGCTCGGCGATCCCGCCTGGTCGATGCCGTCGATGATCCTGCTGGCCGTCTGGCGCAATATGGGCACGCTCATGATCATCTTCCTCGCGGGACTTCAGGGCATCTCGACCGAGGTCCTGGAGGCCGCTGAGGTCGACGGGGCCGGGGCGTGGCAGCGGTTCTTCCGCGTCACCCTCCCGCTCCTCCGACCGACGCTGCTGCTCGGTGCCGTGCTGCTCTCGGTGGGCTTCCTCCAGTTCTTCGAGGAGCCGTTCGTGATGACGAAGGGCGGCCCCCTGGATTCCACTCTCTCGATCAGCTACTTCACGTTCAACCAGTTCGGCTTCGGCAACTACGGGACGGCGTCCGCGGCGAGCTATGTGCTCTTCGTCGCCATCGCGCTGCTCAGCCTCGTGCAGTTCCGCGCGTTCCGGACCAAGGAGTGATGGTGACCACACAGATCAGCCCTCCGAGTACCGTCGCGGTGCCCGCGCACACTCAGGATTCGGGGAGGACCGACGTCGCGCGCGGCGGTCGTCGACGCAGGCTGTCCGCCCGCGGCCGAGTCTCGCGCATCCTCGTCTACGGGCTCCTGACGTTCGCCCTCGTCGCGACGCTCGTCCCGTTCCTCTGGATGTTCCTCGGGTCGGTCAAGACGGAGCAGGAGCTCCGTCAGCGACCGCCGACCTGGTGGCCGGCGACCTTCACGTGGGACAACTTCGCCGCATGGTTCGGTCGCCTCGACATCGGCCAGTTCTTTCTCAACAGCGTGGTCGTCGCCGTGTTCACCGTGCTGGGGACGCTCCTGTTCTGTTCGATGGTCGGGTACGCGCTCGCGAAGCTCGAGTTCCCGGGAAAGCGACTGCTGTTCGTCCTGGTTCTCGTGACGCTCATGGTCCCGGGTGTCGTGACGTTCATCCCGCTGTTCGTGGTCGTGAGCTCGCTCGGACTCGTGAGCACGTATCCCGCCCTCATCCTGCCGTTCCTGGCGGGGCCGCTCGGTGTCTTCCTCATGCGGCAGTTCATCCAGGACATCCCCGATTCGCTCATCGAGGCCGCGCGGATCGACGGCGCGAGCGAGATCCGCATCTTCGCCCGGATCGTGATGCCGCTCTGCGGTCCGGCGCTCGCCACCCTCGCGATCCTGACGTTCCTCGGGTCGTGGAACAACTTCCTCTGGCCGCTCGTCGTGGCACAGTCGGAGAGCATGTACACGCTCCCCGTGGCGCTGTCCCTGTACTCGGTCGGCCAGAACTCCACCAACTACGGGGTCCTGCTCGCCGGCTCCGTGCTCATCATCACCCCCGTCCTCCTGATGTTCCTCGCGCTCCAGCGCTACTTCGTCCAGGGGATCGCCGCGACAGGAATCAAATGACCTCGACCGAGACAGCCCCTACGTCGACGCGAGACGACTCCGGATCCGGCGTCGAGCCGGTTGCGACGCCCACGAGCATCGAACCCGTCGTCTCCGGCTTCCACCCTGATCCGACGGTGTGTCGCGTCGGCGACG
This sequence comes from uncultured Labedella sp., assembly GCA_934636065.1. GTDB lineage: Bacteria > Actinomycetota > Actinomycetes > Actinomycetales > Microbacteriaceae > Labedella. The sequence continues at coordinate 3,226 of CAKTZW010000181.1, read as the reverse complement.
ACTACTACCTGGCGCACTCCTCCTTCGAGTTCGCGCCCGGCGTCCCGATCTGGCACAGCACCGATCTGGTCGAGTGGGAGCAGATCGGCAACATCCTCTCGCGCGACGACCAGTTCGTTGCGGGAAGCGCCCCGGCGAGCAAGGGTCTGTTCGCCCCGACCCTGAGGCATCACGACGGTCGGTTCTGGCTGATCACGACCGACGTGTCCGGCGGTGGCGGTCAACTCGTGGTGTTCGCCCCGGAGCCGACGGGGCCGTGGTCGACGGCAGTGCGCCTGCCCGAGCTGCAGGGCATCGACCCTGACATCGCCTGGGACGACAACGGAACCTGCTTCGTCACCTACTGCTCGGCGGACCCCGGCCTCCCCGGGATCGCCCAAGCGCGCGTGGACCCGCTCGAGGGAGTCGTCCTCGAATCGCCTCGTCCGCTCTGGTCCGGCACCGGATTGGCTTTCCCGGAGGCGCCGCACCTCTACGCGCGCGACGGCTGGTGGTATCTCGTGATCGCGGAAGGGGGAACCGAGCGTGGACACAGCGTCTCGGTGGCACGGTCGCGACGCCCCGATGGGCCGTTCTCCGGCTGGGGTGGCAATCCGCTCCTCTCGCACCGGAGCACGACGCACCCCGTCCAGAACACCGGTCACGCCGATCTCGTCGAGACCATCGACGGGACCTGGGCCCTCGTCTACCTCGGGGTGCGGCCGCGCGGCGTGACGCCGATGTTCCACGTCATCGGGCGCGAGACGTTCCTCGCCGGCGTCGACTGGGTCGACGGGTGGCCGCTCGTCGACGAGGGGCGCTTCGTGCGTGTCCCGACGTCTGCGTCGTTCTTCGACGACTTCCGCGACGAGAATCTTCACCCGCGCTGGGTCTCGCCCGGTGCCGCACTCGCCGATCAGATCGAACGCCACGCGAACGGCATCGCCCTGGTGCCGCGTGCCGCCGAGAGCGGCGCGATGAGCGCACTCGTCACGCGGGTCCGTGACCTCGACTGGTCGTTCGACGTCGAGCTGGACCTCGAGCACGGCGACGGTGTCGCGGGCGTCGTCATCCGGCTCGACGACCGTCACTGGTACGAGCTGCGTCTGGGCTCGGCGGCGGCTCAGGTCGTCGCGCGGATCGGGCCCCTCGAGACCACCGTCGGCGAGACGGTGTCGCTCGCCCGGGGTCCGGTGTCCGCGCGCATCGAGACTGTCGCCTCCGCGACCGAGGGGCCGGACGACCTCGTCTTCAGCATCGTCTGCGACGTATCGAGGCGGGAGCTCGCCCGCCTCGACGGTCGATACCTCTCGACCGAGGTCGCCGGCGGCTTCACGGGTCGCGTCGTCGGAGTCCGCGCCCTCGACGGGCGAGTGCCGATCCGGGCGGCGCGCTACGTGGCGCGGTAGCGGGCGTCCGCGCCCTGCGGCCTGCGCCCTGCGCCCTGCGCCCTGCGGGGGCCGATACTCGTCGATTGGCTCTTGCCCGCTCGACCCGCTCGGGGGAACGCTGGCGGAGACCGGACGACGTCAGGAGGCCCATGAACGACTCGAGCGCGACCCCGAGGCAGTACGACGCCCGCGCCGACAAGGTGACGATCCGGGAGGCTCTCGGCGGGCTCGACGAGTTCTGGTCCCAGACCGTCGTGGGGGAGGCGAACGGGACGCTCCTCAAGGTCGCGAAGGGCACGGGGTCGACGACGTGGCACAGCCACGACGACCAGGACGAGACCTTCCTCGCCATCGACGGCCGGCTCATCGTGCAGCTGCGGGACCGCGACGTGACGCTCGACCCCGGCGACCTCTTCATCGTTCCCCGCGGGGTCGAGCACTGCCCGATCGCTCCGGAGGAGGCGCGCTTCGTGATCCTCGGGACGTCGATCACGTCGAACGCCGCCGGCGGGAAGCCGGACTGGAGCCACACCGCCGCCTCGGGCGAGTGACGCTCGGGCTGCCGGCGCCGGGCCGGCGTCGCCGCCGGCCCGAGGGGCGGGACGGGGCGGGTGCGCGAAGGCGTACAGTTTTGTCAGCCCCGTCCGTCGCCGCCTCGCCGCGCGGCGGTCGTTCCCGCTCGCGATGAAGGACCAGCGCTCATGAAAATCCTGTCCATCCAGTCAGCCGTCGCCTACGGCCACGTGGGCAATTCGGCCGCCGTCTTCCCCCTGCAGCGGATCGGCGTCGAGGTCCTCCCCGTCTACACCGTGAACTTCTCGAACCACACGGGGTACGGCGCGTGGCGCGGTCCGCTCATCGATCCGGAGAACGTCCGCGACGTCATCACGGGCGTCGAGGAGCGGGGCGTATTCCCCGAGATCGACGTCGTGCTGTCGGGGTATCAGGGCGGTGTGGGCATCGGCGACGTCATCGTGGATGCCGTGCGACGCGTCAAGGAGGCGAACCCGTCGGCGATCTACGCGTGCGACCCGGTGATGGGCAACGCGAAGTCGGGCTGCTTCGTCGCCCCCGAGATCCCCGTGCTCCTGCGCGAGCGGGTCGTCCCCGCAGCTGACCTGATCACCCCGAACCAGTTCGAGCTCGGATTCCTCACGGGCACGGAGCCGTCGACTCTCGAGTCCACCCTCGAGTCCGCGGACCTGGCCCGCGACATGGGTCCCCGCACGATCCTCGTCACGAGCGTCGAGCGTCCGGACCGGGACGAGGACACGATCGAGATGCTCGCGGTCGACGACGCCGGGGCCTGGATCGTGACCACCCCGATGCTCCCGCTCAAGGCCAACGGCTCGGGAGACGTCACGGCGGCCCTCTTCACGGCGCACTACCGCGAGAGCGGATCGGCGGCGACGGCGCTCGAGCGCACGGCGTCGAGCGTCTTCGACCTCATCGAGAACACGTATAACTCGGGGCAGCGGGAGCTGCAGCTCATCGAGTCGCAGGAGTCCTACGCCCACCCGCGCATGCAGTTCACGTCCCGCCAGGTGCGCTGAGCCGCCGAGAGTCCGGCCTCGCCCGCACCGTTCTCCCCGGACCCCCCTCCCCGTCACTCTCCTGCCCTGCAATTGCGTACGCAGTTCCCTCTTGCGGGTGAAATCTCACCCGCAGTCGGCAGTTGCGTACGCAATTGCGCTGCGGGGTGCGGGGGCGGCTCGGCGCCTACTCGGCGAGGATCGCGTAGAGGGCGCGGCGGGTCTCGTCGAGCTTCTCCGCCGCAGCGGTGCGCTGTGCGTCCGTCGCGTCCTGGACGAAGGGCTTCATGACCCGCATGAGCTTCATCATGCTCGTCTGGAAGG
>CAKTZW010000180.1 GCA_934636065.1 uncultured Labedella sp. | reverse complement strand
CGCTCGCCCGCCGGGGATCCCTCGTCGTGCTCGGGGCTGACGCCGCGCCGAGCGAACTCGCCGTGTTCGCCGACCGCCTCGTGCGCCGGGGTGCCGCCGGCGCACTGTCCCGAGCGGAGCACGCGATCGAGGCCGTGAGCCGAGTCGCCGACGCGGGCGCACCCGACGTCCGTTCGGCTCTGCTCGAGGCGGCGACGGCGGCCCTCGGGGTCGCCCTGCGCATCGACGAGGTGCCGGGGGTGCGGTGGTCGGACGCCGACGCCGTCTGCATCGGGGACGTCCCCATCGGGCGTCTCGTCGCGGAACGTGACGACCCCGCGGTCTCGATCGCCCGGCCGGTGATCGCCTCGGTGCTCTCCCGCGCCCTCTCGCGGGAGTCGCAGGACCGGTTCGGCCCGGTCCGCTCGCGGGCCGACCTCATCGTCGAGCTGCTCTTCGCCGAGTCGTCGCGCATCGACGGGCTCGCGGTGGACGCGGCCAGGGCCGGGCTCCCCGTCCAGCTCTCGCACTCGGTCGCGTGGCTGATCCCGCGGGTGCCGGAGGATCGCGAGCGCCGGCTGCCGCCCTCGCTCATCGCGGCGGTCGAACTGCGCGCGCTGCAGCTCGTCGACGACCGCGAGGAGACCTGGCACGTCGCCGCCTTCCACGACGACCTGCTCGTCGTGGCGTCCGAGGAGCTCGGGGCGGCGGACCATCAGCGTCGGCTGCGCGACGTCGTCGAGCGCGTCGTCGAGCAGGCCGCGGTGCTCGTGGGTCCGGACTGGACGTTCACCATGGGGCTCGGAACGCCGCAGAGCGGTGCCGGCGGTCTCCGGCAATCGGCGACGGAGGCGCGCATCGCGGCCGAGTCCGCCGTCGCCGCGGGTCGCCTCGGTGCGGTCGAGGTCACGGACGTGACGGGGCTGCGACGCGTGCTGCTCGACTTCTACGCGTCGCCGCTCAGCCGCACCCTGCTCGACGACGTCCTGTCGCCGCTCGACGCCCTCGGTCCGGAGCGCGCCGACATGTCCGTGCGGACGCTGCTCGCGTATCTCAGCACCCGCAACTCGCTCGCTCGCGCCGCGGAGATCCTCACCCTGCACCCGAACGCGGTCAACTACCGCATCCGCCGGATCGAGCAGACCCTCGAGCTCGATCTCGACGACCCGGACGTCCGCTTCGCCCTCGAACTCGCGTGCCGCCTCCGCCTCGTCTCGACCCGCTGAGCATCAGCCGCCGATCCGCCCGGATATGCGACGCACGACGTAGCCTGGTGCCATGGTCGCCGGCGTCCCCTCCCCGTCATCGTCGCCTCCGCGGGCGTGGCTCGCCGTCGCGTCAGTGTCGCTGCTCGCCGCGCTGACCGCCTGCGGCGACGGGACCCGCGTCGCTGAACCGATGTCACCGTCGCCGGAGACGACGGCGGTGACGCCGGGCGCCTCCGCGCCCGCCCCCTCGATCACGGGAGAACCGAGCGAGATCGCCTCGGGCCTCGAGGCGCCGTGGTCCGTGGTCTTCGTACGCGGGACGACCCTCGTGAGCGAACGCGACTCCGGCCGCATCGTCGAGCTCGGCTCCGACGGCTCCCTCCGCGAGGTCGCCTCGATCGAGGGCGTCGTCCACGGCGGCGAAGGCGGGTTGCTGGGGCTCGCGGTCGACGGATCGGACCTGTTCGTGTACTCGACGGGGGCGGACGGTAACCGGATCGAGCGCTACCCTGTGGCGGGCGAGCCCGGTTCGTTCTCGCTCGGCGCCCCGACGACCCTCGTCGATGGGATCCCGGCCGGCCGAACGCACAACGGCGGGCGGCTCGCGATCGGTCCGGACGGTCTGCTCTACGCGTCGGTCGGTGACGCCGGGAACCGCGATTCCGCTCAGGATCCCGACGCCCTCGGCGGGAAGATCCTCCGGATGACGCGGGACGGCGAGGCTCCCGAGGACAACCCCTTCCCCGACTCCCTGGTCTACAGCCTCGGGCACCGCAACGTGCAGGGCCTCGCATGGACGGAGGACGGCACGATGTTCGCGACCGAGTTCGGGCAGGACACCTGGGACGAGCTCAACGTCATCGAGCCGGGCGCGAACCACGGGTGGCCGATGGTCGAGGGGGCGGCGGGCGATGGCGAATTCACGGATCCCGTGCAGCAGTGGAGCCCCGGCGACGCGAGCCCGAGCGGCATCACGATCGTCGGCGGCACGATCGTGATCGCGAATCTCCGCGGGGAGTCGTTGCGACTGGTCCCGACCGCCGATCCGTCTCGATCGACCACGGAGCTCGCCGGCGCATTCGGCAGAGTGCGGGACGTCGTGCTCGCGCCGGATGGCCACCTCTGGTTCCTCACCAACAACACCGACGGACGTGGCGCCGCGCGTCCCGGCGACGACCGCATCCTCGCCGTCCCGATCGTCTGACGAGGGCGTTGCCGGAGCGGCAACGTGGCTTGGTCACCGGAACGGCGGGGCCCTAGCCTCGCCGTATGGCCCACGACCGCACCCCCACGACGCCGACGGCGGAGATGTTCGAGCCCCCGGCCTGGGAGGAGCGCTACTCCGGTGAGAGCTCCGTGTGGAGCGGGAATCCGAACGCCCAACTCGTCGCGGAGGCGTCGCGGCTCACGCCGGGCACCGCCCTCGACGTCGGCTGCGGCGAGGGCGGCGACGTCGTGTGGCTCGCGCAACAGGGCTGGACGGTGACGGGTGCCGACTTCAGCGCGAACGGCCTCGCCCGCGCCGCACGTCACGCCGAGGAGGCGGGCGTCGCCGACCGGGTCGACTGGTGGCGCGTCGACGCCCGGACCTTCGCGGCCGGTGCCCGCTCGTACGATCTCGTGACGACGCACTTCCTGCATCCGCCGGACGGCGGCATGGTCGACGTGACCCGCCGGCTGGCCGGTGCCGTCGCGCCAGGCGGCCACCTCCTCGTCGTGGGCCACGCACCATCCGCGGCGTTCACGCAGCTGTCCGACAGCCACCGCCGGGCGATGTTCCTCGCCGAGGAGCTCGTGCCGGCCCTCCCCGAGGACTTCGAGGTCCTCGCGGCGGAGCAGCGTCCCCGGACGACGACCCGCGACGGTGTCACGCACGACGTCCACGACGCGACGCTGCTCGCGCGCCGCAGGTCACACGGTCGCTGAGCCTGTCGAAGCGCGCCTCAGTCGGAGACCGGCGCGATGACGCCGATCGGCTCCCGCTTCTCCGCCTGGAACCGGTCCTCCGTGCGGCCCACCGCCCAGTACCCCGACAGCGACAGCTCGCCGCGCTGCACCCCGCGCTCCCGGAACAGGTTGCGCAGTCCCTTCATCGCCTCGCGCTCGCCGTGCGCGAAGATCTGCGGGCGCCCGTCGAGCCACGGCACCGCCGCGACCGCGTCGACGAGGAGAGAGGGCTCCGTGCCGTGCACCCAGCGGATCGCGACGCCGCTCGGCGCCTCGAGCGGCAGCTCCTCCGAGGCGTCCGGGACCTGGACGATGCCGAGCCCGCGGGCCGTCGGGGGCAGCGCCTCGAGTGCCGCGGCCGTGGCCGGGAGCGCCGACTGGTCGACCGCGAAGAGGTGCCAGTCGGCGTCCGCATCGGGCCTGTACCCGCCACCGGGCCCCGCGAACGTCAGCGTGTCGCCGGGGCGCGCCGCGTCGGCCCACGGTCCCGCGAGCCCCTCGTCTCCGTGCACGACGAAGTCGATCGAGAGCGTGCGGAGCACGGGGTCGACGGCACGGATCGTGTAGGTCCGCGTGACGGGCAGATCCGCGGGATCGAGCGTCTCCCGCAGCGCCGCGACGTCGTAGGGCGGTGTGAGCCCGAGCTCGGGCTTCGCGAAGAAGATCTTGACGTACTTGTCGGTCGTGTCGTTCGTCTCGAAGCGGTCGAACTGCTCCCCGCCGGCGACGATGCGCACGAGGTGCGGGCTGAGCTGCTCGCGTCGCAGCACCTCGAGGGTGATCTGCGGGCGGGCGGGACGCGCAGGACGGGCGGGGATCGTCGCATCGACGGAGGACATGGGCACGCTCCTTAGGTGACCCTCACATTCCATCACGCCTCGCGGAGGGGAGGTACGCCGGGCGCTACTCCGCTCGGGCGTCGAGAGCGGCGAGCAGGCGTGTGACGGACCCGCCGAGGTTCCACTCGTCGCGGAGACGCTCGAGCTCGGCACGCGCGTCATCGGCGAGCGGATGCAGGGCGGCCCCTGAGTCGGCGGGGTCCGGGAGGTCGAGGTCGGGCACGACGCGGACGACCGTGGGCGCGACGCGCAGGTAGTCGGCGGCCGCGGCGAGCTTCGAGCGCACGGACGCGGACAGGCCGGTGTCGTCCGACTCGGCCGCCTCGACGAGCGCGTCGAGGGTCCCGTGCTCGCCGAGGAGCGAGGCCGCCGTCTTCTCCCCGATCCCGGCGACGCCCGGCAGCCCGTCCGACGCGTCCCCGCGCAGCGTCGCGTAGTCCGCGTACTGCTCGGGGAGCACCCGGTACTTCGCGACCACCTCCTTCGCCGTCAGCACCTCGAGGTTCTTCATGCCGCGAGCGGTGTAGATCACGCGCACGGCGCGCTCGTCGTCGACCACCTGGAACAGGTCGCGGTCCCCCGTCACGACGTCGACGGGCACCGTCGCGCGGCGGGCATAGGTGCCGATGACGTCGTCGGCCTCGTGATCGGGGTACCCGACGACCGCGATCCCGGCGAGGCCGAGCACCTCGCGGATCAACGGGATCTGCTTCGTCAGTCCCGGCGGGACCGTCTCGACGTCACGGCCGTCGCGCGTGGTGCGTTCGAGGCGCTGCGCCTTGTAGCTCGGGATGAGCTCCACCCGCCACGACGGTCGCCACTCGTCGTCCCAGCAGGCGACGAGCTGCGTGGGCTCGAACTCGGTCATGAGTCGCGCGATCATGTCGAGGAGGCCCCGGACGGCGTTGACCGGCGTGCCGTCGGAACGCGTGATCGAGTCGGGGACGCCGTGGAAGGCGCGGAAGTACAACGACGCGGTGTCGAGCAGCATGAGGCGATCGGTCATACGCGATCCTGACACACCGGCGCGGAGGGCGGCGAAGACGTCGTCGATCGTCCTCGCCCGGGTGGTCTCGGCGGCTCTACCGCGCGCGCGTCACCGGGCGGCAGACGAGCACGGGGCATGGGGCCGAGTGCTGGACCCGCTGCGCTGTGCTCCCGAGCAGGATCGTCTCGCTGAGGCCCTTCCCGCCGCTCGCGATCACGACGAGATCCGCGG
>CAKTZW010000179.1 GCA_934636065.1 uncultured Labedella sp. | reverse complement strand
TCGGCATCTGCGGCTCCCACCGCTTGTCCTCCTGCCAGTTCTTCGAGAGGTCGTCGAGGTCCGACCAGAACCCGACCGCGAGGCCCGCGGCGTAGGCGGCGCCGAGCGCCGTCGTCTCGGCGACGACGGGACGGACGACGGGCACGCCGAGGATGTCGGCCTGGAACTGCATGAGCGTGTCGTTGGCGGTCATGCCGCCGTCGACCTTGAGCTCGGTGAGCGGGACCCCCGAGTCCGCGTTGACGGCGTCGATGACCTCGGCGGTCTGGAAGGCCGTCGACTCGAGCGCCGCACGCGCGATGTGGTTCTTGTTCACGTAGCGCGTGAGACCCACGAGAGCACCGCGCGCGTCCGGTCGCCAGTACGGGGCGAAGAGGCCCGAGAACGCCGGCACGAAGTACGCGCCGCCGTTGTCCTCGACCTGCTTCGCGAGCGTCTCGATCTCGGGCGCGTTCGAGAACAGCCCGAGGTTGTCGCGCAGCCACTGCACGAGCGAGCCCGTGACGGCGATCGAACCCTCGAGCGCGTAGTGCGGCTTCGCGTCGCCGAGCTTGAAGCCGAGCGTCGTGAGCAGACCGTTCTCGGAGCGGACGATCTCCTCACCCGTGTTGAAGATGATGAAGTTGCCGGTGCCGTACGTGTTCTTCGCCTCGCCGGTCTCGAACGCGGCCTGGCCGAACGTCGCAGCCTGCTGGTCGCCGAGGATTCCGGCGATCGGCACCTCGCGGAGGAGGCTGTGCGTCGAGGCGGTGCCGTAGATCTCGCTCGACGACTTGATCTCCGGGAGCATCGACTTCGGAACGTCGAACGCCGCGAGGATCTCGTCGTCCCACTGCAGCGTCTCGAGGTCCATGAAGAGCGTGCGGCTGGCGTTCGTCACGTCGGTGACGTGGACGCCGCCCTCGGTCCCTCCCGTGAGGTTCCAGAGCACCCACGTGTCCGTGGTCCCGAAGAGGAGGTCGCCCGCCTCGGCCTTCTCGCGCGCACCCTCGACGTTCTCGAGGATCCAGACGATCTTGGTGCCGGAGAAGTAGGTCGCGAGCGGGAGACCGACGGTGTTCTTGAAGCGCTCGACGCCGCCGTCCTTCGCGAGACGGTCGACGATCGACTGCGTGCGGGTGTCCTGCCAGACGATCGCGTTGTAGACGGGCTCACCGGTGTTCTTGTCCCACACCACAGCGGTCTCCCGCTGATTGGTGATGCCGATCGCGGCGATGTCGTGCCGCGTGATGTTGGCCTTCGAGAGGGCCTGACCGATGACCTCGCGGGTGTTGTTCCAGATCTCCTTCGGGTCGTGCTCGACCCAGCCGGCCTTCGGGAAGATCTGCTCGTGCTCGAGCTGTCCCGTGCTGACGATGGATCCGGACTTGTCGAAGACGATCGCGCGGGACGACGTCGTCCCCTGATCGATGGCGATGACGTACTGAGCCATGGGCTCGCTCCTTATGTTGTGGTGTCGACTCGGTGAAGGGCCGCGGCGAGGCGTCGCCGCGGCCCGAGATGATTACGCGGGCAGGGGAAGCAGAGCCGCGGAGAGCAGCCCGGCGAGCGCGCCACCGATGAGCGGGCCCACGACGGGGACCCACGCGTAGGACCAGTCGCTCGAGCCCTTGCCGGCGATGGGAAGGATCGCGTGCGCGATGCGGGGGGCGAGGTCGCGCGCGGGGTTGATCGCGTATCCGGTCGGGCCACCGAGGGAGGCACCGATGCCGACCACGAGGAGGGCGACGGGGACGGCGCCGAGAGCCGCGAGTCCGGCCGGGGTGCCGACCTCCGCGTCACCGCCGCGGCCGAAGCCGATGACGACGAAGACGAGCACGAAGGTCGCGATGATCTCCGTCACGAGGTTCCAGCCGTAGTTGCGGATCGCCGGTCCCGTGGAGAACACGCCGAGCTTGGCGCCCGGGTCGGTCTCCGCATCGAGGTGCTGCTTGAAGGTGAGCCAGGCCAGCACGGCGCCGATGAAGGCACCGACCATCTGCGCCGCGACGTAGACGAGGAACTGGACGAAGTCGATCTGCTGCGTCACGAGCAGACCGATCGACACCGCGGGGTTGAGGTGCGCGCCGGAGGAGTACGACACCGTGACACCGGCGAAGACGGCGAGGCCCCATCCGAAGTTGATGAGCAGCCAGCCGCCGCCCAACCCCTTCGACTTCGCGAGGATCGCGGTCGCGACGACGCCTGCACCGAGCAGGATCAGCATCGCGGTACCCACGGTCTCGCTCAGGAAGATAGTTCCCAGAGGAGTGTCCACATTGACCTTCTTTCACATGCGCCGGCCGGGTTGCTCCCGGACGCTCGGCGGGGGTTGTCGATCCACCTGAAACGTATCGCCAGGCGGGGATCGCGACAAGAGCCGCGGTGGTGCGCCGGATTCAGCGCACCCCGTTGGACTCCGATCGCAGGGAGGCGTCGAGATCCACCCCGTGACGCTCGGTCAGGAGCGCGGCCGTGCGCTCCACCTCCGCGTCCCGCGTGGACTCGTCCCAACCGAGCGCACCGGCGGTGATCTCGGCGAGTTCGTGGAGCGCCGCGCGCGTGGCGCGGCCCGTGAACGCGATGCTCGTGCGGCGGAGCACGAGGTCCTCCAGGTGCACGACCTGCTCGGTGCGCACGATGTGCGCGATCTCCTCGCGACTGTACGTGGGCACCGTCTCGAGCGGGTGCTCGTCCGCGTCGTCGGCGAGCGCGATGAACGCGTCGGCACGCGTCCCGTACCGCTCGAGCAGCTCGTCGACGCGGTCGGACGTGAGGGCGTCGGCGCGCGCACTCACCCAGACGCGGCGGGAGGCGGGGGTCGAGGGGTAGTCGCGGCCGCCGCCGATCGCGAGGGTCGCGGTCGTCACGGAGCGCTCGAGACCCAGCCGGCCGAGCACCTCGTTCGCGAGGTGCTCGCCGAGCGCCCGGAACGTGGTCCACTTGCCGCCGACGAGGCTCAGGAGGGGGGTGCCGCCGAGGTCGCCCTCGACGATGCGGTAGTCGCGCGAGACGAACCCGGGCGCGGTGTCGCCGTGACCGGGGAGCGGCCGGATGCCCGAGAAACGGTACACGATCTGCGATCGGTCGACGGCGATGTCGGGGAAGACATGGCCGACGAGGTCGAAGAAGTAGTCGACCTCCTCCTCCGTGCACACCGCGGGCTCCGCGGGGTCGGCGTCGATGTCCGTCGTGCCGACCATGACCATGCCCTTGAGCGGGTAGATGAGCACGATGCGGCCGTCCTCGTGCTCGAAGAAGATCTCGCGGCCGTCCGTCGCCTCGAGGAGCTCGGGGTGGTCGAGCACGATGTGCGAGCCCTTCGTGCCGCCCATGTAGGAGGTCGGCCGGCCGAGGCCCGCGTTGGTGAGGTCGGTCCACGGCCCGCTCGCGTTCACGACGACGTCGGCCGCGAAGGGGAAGGTCTCGCCCGTCTCCTCGTCCCGGAGCACGACCCGTTCGCCGGCGGAGCCGACCGCGGACAGGCGGTTCGCCGCCCGCGCGTGCGGGCCGGCCTCGAGGCCGTCGCGGAGCACGTCGAGTGCGAGCCGCTCGGGATCGTGCATCGACGCGTCGAAGTAGGTCGCCGTGTACTTGAGACCGGGGTTCAGTCGCGGAAGCTCCGTGAGCGAGCGCTTGCGTCCCAGGAACCGGTGGCGCGGGACGGACCCGCCGTCGCGCGAGAAGGAGTCGTAGAGCTCCATCCCCACCTTGATGAGCGCGGCGCCGCGCTCCGTGGGCTTGCCCGCCTTGTGGGTGAGGAAGCGGAGCGGTGCCGAGAGGATGCCCGAGAACGTCGAGAAGATCGGGATCGTGGTGCGCAGCGGCTTGACGTAGTGCGGCGCCGTCTTGATGAGGCGGTTCCGCTCCTGCACGGACTCCCGCACGAGCCGGAACTCGCCGTTCTCGAGGTAGCGGACGCCGCCGTGGATCATGTGCGACGACGCGGACGACGCGCCGGCGACGAAGTCGTCGCGCTCGACGAGGACCACGTCGACGCCCTGGAGGGCGAGGTCGCGGAAGGTCGCGATGCCGTTGATGCCACCGCCGACGACGAGGACCTGGGCGCTCGGGCGATCGGCGATGGCTGAGACTGTCGCGCGGCGCTCGGCCGGCTCGGGGGTGGGACGTACCACGGTGTGCTCCTCGCGTAGATCGATCGGCGCGCGACGACCGTCCGTCGTCGGCACCCTCGCAACGAATCATGGGCGTAGACTCACGAATGTTCAACCCGGCTGCACAAACGTGCACGATGTCCAGGAGGTCCGGTGGACGACCCCCGATCGCTCAACGCGAAGACACGCGACGCGCTCACGGCGGCTCAGCTCTACTATCTGCAGGACCTGACGATGGACGCCATCGCTGCGGAGCTCCACACCTCCCGCTCGTCCGTATCCCGACTGCTCAGCCACGCCCGGGAGACGGGCCTCGTGGACATCCGCGTCAACTCCCCGTCCGACATGCCGCGCCAGCTCGAGGGCGACATCGCGCGCCTGTTCGGCATCGTGGCCCACGTCGTGCCGGTTCCGGATCAGACGGTCGACGTGGATCGGCTGGAGCGCGTCGCCGTCTCGGCTGCACGGATTCTCGGCACGTTCTTCGATTCGAACATGTCGATGGGCATCGCGTGGGGCTCCACCATGAGCGCGATCTCGCGTCACCTCGTGCCGAAGCCGACCCACAACTCCACGATCGTGCAGCTGAACGGCGCCGCGAACCCGCGCACCACCGGCATCCTGTACGCGAGCGAGATCCTCGAGCGCTACGGCTCGGCCTACGGCGCGGCGGTGCAGCAGTTCCCGGTGCCCGCGTTCTTCGACGACCCCGAGACGAAGGCCGCGCTGTGGCGGGAGCGCAGCATCGCGCGGGTCGTCGCGATGCAGCGCACCCTCGACATCGCCGTCTTCGGCCTCGGCTCGCCGTTCGCCGGCGTGCCCAGCCAGGTGTACATCGGCGGGTACCTCGACGAGCAGGACTTCGCCGCGCTCTCGGAGACGGGGGTGGTGGGCGACGTCGCGACGGTCTTCTACCGCGAGGACGGCAGCGACGAGGGCATCTCGCTCAACGCCCGGTCGTCGGGTCCCGGCATCGCGGTGCTCCGCGGCGTCGCCCGGAGGGTGTGCGTGGTGTCGGGCGACTCGAAGCTTCCGAGCCTCAAGGGGGCGCTCGCCGCCGGGATCGTGACGGACCTCATCGTCGACTCGGATATCGCCGAGC
>CAKTZW010000178.1 GCA_934636065.1 uncultured Labedella sp. | reverse complement strand
GTCCGGAACGTCTCGGCCGGGATCATGTTCGGGCAGATCGCCGCAGCGGTGCTGGGCGTTCTCGTCATGAGCGGGGAATACTCGACGGGGATGATCCAATCGACGATCGCGGCCGTGCCCGCTCGACTTCCGGTGCTCGCCGCGAAGGCCCTCGTTCTGTTCGCGCTCGTCACGCTCGTGGGTGCGGTCTCGCTCGTGGGCGCGTGGGCCGTCACCTACCCGTTCTTCGACGCCCTCGACATCGCGTCCGGTCTCAGCGAACCCGGGCTCGTGCTCGGTCTGCTGGGTGGAGCCGCGTACCTCGGACTCACCGCGGTGTTCGCCCTCGGGGTGGGGGGCGTTCCTGCGCTCCGCCGCCGGGGGAGTCGCGGTCGTGCTCGGGGTCATCCTCGCCGTCCCGCTCTTCGTCCCGATGGCGGGGCTCGCCTTCGACTGGGTCACCGACGTGGAGCCGTACCTCTTCACGTCCGCCGGAGAGGCGATGGCCGCCGTGCCGACGGAGCTGCCCGCCGGAGTGGAGGCGCCGCGCGGGGGACCGCTCGAGCCGGGCATCGCGACCCTCGTGGTGCTGGGATGGACGGCCGTCTCCCTCGCCCTTGCGACCATCTCACTCCGCCGGAGGGACGCCTGAGCACGCGACCGGACCGAGCGTCCGACGCCCCCGACGGGGCGCCGGACGCTCTCGCGTTGCCGCGCCCGCCGGGTGTGATCCGGCAGTTCTTCCGCACCCACCCGTGGGTCACGGATTCACTCCTCGCCGCGGCCTATCTGCTCGGAACCGCCCTCCTCGCGCTCGTGTCGGTCGGGCAGGAGTCGACGTCGCTGTGGGCTGTGATCCCGCTCGCGCTCGCCGGCGCCGCCGCGCTGCTCTTCCGACGGCGACGTCCGGTGCTCGTCTTCGCGGTCTCGAACGTGCTCTTCACCGTCTCCTCGCTCCTGGGGGCCGGCGCCGCGACCGTTTTGCCCCTCCTCACGGTGTACGCCGTCGCCGTATATCGGTCGAGCCGCGCGGCGTGGGCGTGCTTCGGCGTCGGCGCCGTCGTCACGGCGCTCGACGCCCTGGTGTTCGCGCTCCGCACGCGGTTCGGCTTCGCGCTCCTCGAGCCGATCGAGCCGCCCGTCTCCGGAGATTTCCTCAGTGATTGGGGGACCAACGCCGTCAGTTCGATCGTCGTGCTCATGGTCGCGACGCTCATCGGCACGAACGTCGGTGGTCGGGTCCGCTACGTCGCGGCGCTGCTCGACCGTGCGGCGCAGCTCGCGCGCGAACGCGACCAGCAGGCCGAGATCGCGAGCGCGCAGGAACGGGAGAGGATCGCGCGCGAGATGCACGACGTCATCGCCCACAGCCTCTCGGTCATGATCGCCCTCTCGGAGGGGGCGCACGCGGCGGCGGAGACGCGACCGGAGCAGGCGAGGACCGCGATGGGCCGGGCCGCGGAGACGGGGCGCCGAACCCTCGGCGAGGTCCGCCGGCTCCTCTCGTCCGTGCGATCCGACCGGTCCGTCGCAGTCGAGCACGCGCCGCAGCCGGGCGCCGGCGACATCGTGGCGCTCGTCGAGGAGTTCGAGCGGGCGGGGCTCCCCGTCCGGCTCCGACTCTCCGGGACCCCGGACGTCGACGCAGCGCTCGAGCTCACCGTGTACCGGATCCTGCAGGAGTCGCTCACGAACGCGCTGCGGCACGCCGCCGGGGCGACGGAGGTGGTCGCGCGGGTGGAATGGACGGCGGCGGCCGTCGAGCTCACGGTCGAGGACGACGCGCCGCACCCCGCCGACGCCGGAACCGACCCGGGCCGTGGTCTCGTCGGCATCCGCGAGCGCGCGGCTCTCTACGGTGGAGAGGCGACCATGGGACCGCGGGAAGGTGTGGGCTGGCGGGTCTTCGTCCGCCTGCCCAGAAGAGGGGAGGGAACATGACCGACGGTGTTCGGCTGCTCATCGCCGACGACCAGGAGCTCGTCCGCTACGGGATGCGCCTCGTGCTCGAGGCGGAACCCGGGTTCGACGTGGTCGGGGAGGCGGAGGACGGGGCGTCGGCGGTGCGCGCGGCCGAGCGGACCCGGCCGGACGTCGTCCTCATGGATGTCCGGATGCCCGGCGTCGACGGCATCGAGGCGACGCGGCGCATCACGGAACTGCTGCCGGCGACGCGGGTCCTCGTCCTCACGACGTACGACCTGGACGACTACGCCTTCGGCGCCCTGCGCGCGGGAGCCTCCGGCTTCCTGCTCAAGGACACCCGTCCCGCCGCGCTCGTCGCGGCCATCCGCTCGGTCGCCGACGGCGACGCGGTCGTGGCGCCCCGCATCACCGCGAAGCTCATCGAACTGGCCACTCCGCACCTCGCCGGCGGCCGGGCGCACGACGCCGACGGCGTGCTCTCCGCGCTCACCACGCGGGAGCGCGAGGTGTTCCGCTGGATCGGGGAGGGGGAGACGAACGGGGAGATCGCCCAGCGCTTCTTCGTGAGCGAGTCGACCGTGAAGACGCACGTCGGGCGCATCCTCTCGAAGCTCGGGCTGCGCGACCGCGTCCAGGCCGTCATCCTCGCGTACGACCTCGGCGTCGTCGGCCGCTAGGCTCCTGCGGAATCCGCGGAACGGGCGCCTCACGACGGTGGTAATCGTCCGTCACTTGCACGATGATGAGAGGAATACGCGATCCGACCCCGACCGAGGAGCCTCAACGCATGTACGCCGTCGTCAACCCAGCCACCGGCGAGACCCTCCGCGAGTACCCGACCATCACGGACGAGGCGCTGCAGGAGGCGATCGCCTCAGCGGACGGCGCCTTCCGATCGTGGTCCCGCCGGGCACCCGTCGCCGATCGCGCGGCGCTCATCGCCCGCGTCGCCGCCCTCCACACCGAGCGCCGCGAGGAGCTCGCGGACATCATCGTGCGCGAGATGGGCAAGCCGCTCGAGCAGGCGCTCGGCGAGGTCGACTTCGCCGCGGCGATCTACCAGTACTACGCCGACAACGCCGAGACCTTCCTCGCCGACGAGAAGATCGAGCTCGCCGACGGCGGAGGCGACGCCTTCATCCGTCGTGCGGGGCTCGGCGTGCTGCTCGGCATCATGCCGTGGAACTTCCCCTACTACCAGGTCGCGCGCTTCGCCGGCCCCAACATCGTCGCGGGCAACACGATCCTGCTCAAGCACGCCCCGCAGTGCCCCGAGTCCGCGGCCGCCATCGCGGACATCTTCACGACGGCCGCCCGCGAGCTCGGTGCACCGGCCGGCGTCTACGTCAACGTGTACGCGACGAACGACCAGGCCGCGACGATCATCGCCGACCCGCGTGTCCAGGGCGTCTCCGTGACGGGCTCCGAGCGTGCCGGAAGCGCCGTCGCCGAGCTCGCCGGCCGCCACCTCAAGAAGGTCGTGCTCGAGCTCGGAGGCTCCGACCCGTTCATCCTGCTGTCGACGGACGACCTCGACGCCGCCGTGCAGGACGCCGTGAACGCCCGCATCGACAACAACGGGCAGTCCTGCAACGCCGCCAAGCGCTTCATCGTCCTCGACGACCTCTTCGACGAGTTCCAGCAGAAGTTCGTCGACGCGTTCACCGCGACCCAGCCGGCCGACCCCGCCGTCGACGGCACCGTCCTCGGTCCGCTGTCCTCCGAGGCGGCGACCTCGCGCCTGCAGGAGCAGCTGGACCGCGCCATCGCGCAGGGGGCCACCGTCCTCGCGAAGGGCGAGACGACTGGCAACTTCTTCCCGCCCGCCGTGCTCACGGACGTGACCCCCGCGATGGACGCGTATCACGAGGAGTTCTTCGGCCCCGTCGCGGCGCTCTACCGGGTGTCGTCGGAGGAGGAGGCCGTGACGCTCGCGAACGACACGCCCTTCGGCCTCGGCTCCTACGTCTACACGACGGATCAGGAGCAGGCGCTCCGGGTCGCCGACCAGATCGACGCCGGGATGGTGTGGGTCAACATCGTGCTCGGCGACTCGGTCGAGTTGCCGTTCGGCGGCGTGAAGCGCTCGGGCTCGGGCCGCGAGATGGGCCGCTTCGCCCTCGAGGAGTTCGTGAACAAGAAGCTCATCCGCATCGCCGGCTGACCCGACCCGTCCTCACCGTGGGGTGTCGCCTTTCGTCCCCATCCGGCCCTCCGGAGGAACGAAAGGCGACAGCTCAGCGGGGGTGGGGGAGGTCGCGGGGGAGGAGGCCCAACTCCATCGCTCGCGTGACGGCCCGGGTGCGGTCGCCGACCTCGAGCTTCTCGAAGACGTGCAGGAGGTGGGTCTTCACCGTCGCCTCGCCGAGGAAGAGCCGGCGGGCGATCTCGGGATTGCTGAGGCCGTCCGCGACGAGGCCGAGGATCTCGGTCTCGCGCGGGCTGAGCGACACGATCGGGCGGCCGACGCGCCGGACGAGCATCGCGGCGATCGACGGAGCGAGCGCGACCTCGCCGCGTGCGACGGAGCGGACGCCGGCGAGGATCTCCTCCTGCGGGGCGGCCTTCAGCAGGTAGCCGCTCGCGCCGGCCTCCATGGCGGTCAGGATGCTCGTGTCCGTCTCGTACGTGGTCAGGATGACGACCCGCACCGTCGGAGTTGCCGCGAGCATCCGCGCTGTCGCCTCGTCGCCGTCCATCCCGGGCATGCGCAGGTCCATCAGCACGAGGTCGGGGGAGAGCCGGGCCACATCGGCGACCGCCGCGACCCCGTCGGCGCTCTCCCCGACGACCTCGATGTCGTCCGCCGCGGAAAGGAGCGCGACGATGCCGCCGCGCACGATCGGGTGGTCGTCGACCACGAGGACGCGGATCATGCGCGTACCCCGGCCGTGCCGCGCCCGCGCCGCACGGTTCCCGTGCTCGAGGCCCCCGTGCTCGAGGTTCCCGTGGTCGATTTCTCCGTGGTCGTCGTTCCTGTGATCGTGGTGCCGGTCCCCGGAGCGCTCGCGATCTCGAACGTGCCGCCCACGAGGGCGAAGCGGTCGGCGAGGCCGTCCAGACCGAACCCGGTGCGGGGTGAGTTCGTGTCGAAGCCGCGGCCGTCGTCGTGGATCGAGAGCGTCGCACTGCGCGCGTCGACGGTGAGTGCGACGGTCGCGCGCGTGGCCCGCGCGTGCCGCCGGACGTTCGACAGTCCCTCCTGCGCAAGGCGCAGCAGGACGACCTCGTCGTCCCGGGCGAGGGGACCAGGGGACGCGGGCGACCCGGCGGGGGCGTGCGTCGACACCACGACCTCGATGCCGGTCTCGCGCTCGATCCGTTCGCCGAGCCGCACGA
>CAKTZW010000177.1 GCA_934636065.1 uncultured Labedella sp. | reverse complement strand
AGCCGCTCGGGATTGAGGCACCAGAAATGCTGATAGTCGAAGATCAGCCGGACGCCGGTCCGCTCGTGGATCCACAGCACGTCGGCGGCGGAGAAGCGGATGTCGTCATTCTCCAGCACCAGCCGGCGGCGGACATGCTCCGGGCACTGCTCCCACCCCTCGATCCAGCGGGCGCGACTGGTCTCGTGGTCGCCATAGACGCCGCCGACATGGGTGATCATCACCGCCTCGTCGTCCAGCTCCATCCGATCGAGGATCTCGGCCTGCGACACCATGAGCGCGCGGTCCCAGGAGTGCTGGGCGTCGAGCGGCATCTGCTCGATGAAGCGCAGCCGCACGCCGTTCGCGAGCGCCCACGCGAGCAGGTCGGCGGCACCGGCGAGCGTGTCCCGCATCAGCACGGCGTTGATCTTGAGCGGAGTGAGTCCCGCTCGCTTCGCCGCCTCGATGCCCACGAACACGGCCGGGAGCCGATCGCGCCGCGTCAGTCGCGCGAAGTGGTCGCGGTCGACGGTGTCGAGGGAGATGTTCACCCGGGTCAATCCGGCCGCGACGAGCTCATCGATCCGCTTGTCGAGTCCGATCCCGTTCGTCGTGAGGGAGATCGACGCCCCCTGCGCGACGGCCGCGCTCTTCGCGAGGATCTCCGCGAGATCGGCCCGCATGAGCGGCTCACCCCCGGTGAAGCGGACGTCGCGCACGCCGAGGTCGCGAGCGGCGATGCCCACGAGCCGCGCGATCTCGTCCGCCGTGAGGAGGTCCTCGCGAGCGATCGCGGGCAGCCCCTGCTCGGGCATGCAGTACGTGCACCGCAAAGAGCACTTCTCGGTGATCGAGACCCGGAGATCCCGGGCGATCCGGCCGAAGCGGTCGACGAGGGCGTCCGTCTCCGGACGTCCCGTCGTGTCCGGGCGCACCTCGGGCGCGCGCCGTACTCCCGGGAGACCGAGCGCGATACTCGTCATGGCTTCACCCTAGTCACCGCCGGGGCCCGTGGGGTCCGGTCCCAGCGCCGCGGACTAGCATGACCGCCATGTCGACACGCATCCCGGAGCAGAGGACGGACCCGGGTGACGCCCCGTCGCGCCCCCCGACCGCTGTGGGGGCACCATCGCGACCCGCTCCGCTGGCCGGTGCCGTCGGCGTCCTGAGCGCCGTCGTGACCCTCGCGATCGCCGAGCTCGTCGCTCTCGTGGTGGATCCTGCGTCGAGCCCGTTGCTCGCCGTCGGCTCCCTCGTGATCGATCTGGTTCCCGAGTGGGTCAAGGACCTCGTGATCGCCCTCTTCGGAACGAATGACAAGCTCGTCCTCCTCCTGGCTCTCGCCGTCCTCGTCGCCGCTCTCGCCGTCGTGGCCGGAGTGCTCGAGTGGCGCCGCTCCCCGTGGGGAACCCTCGTGCTCGCCGCCGTCGGCGGCGTGTCCGTCATCGCCGCCACGACGCGATCGGGGGCGACCGGTCTGTGGGCGACTCCCACCGTCGCGGGCGTCATCGTCGGCGTACTGGTCCTCCGCACCGGTTCGGAGCGGTTGCGCGCGTGGATCGGATCGGGACGCCGACCCGGCGGGGACGGCGCTCCGGACCCCTCCCTCACCGAGACCACAGTCGATCGGCGCCGTTTCCTCGTCTTCACGGGCGCCGCCGCGATCGGCGCTGTCCTCGTGGGCGTCGGCGCGCGGGTGGCGAACGCCGCCGCGGCCGCCGCTGACGCCGCTCGACGCGCCCTCACTCTTCCGACGCCGGCGACGGCGGCCGCGCCGATCCCGACGGGAGCCGATCTCGGAGTCGACGGGCTCTCCCCCGTGATCACCCCGAACGCCGACTTCTACCGCATCGACACCGCGCTCCAGGTGCCGAGCATCGACCCCACGACGTGGTCGCTGCGGGTCTTCGGCGAGGTCGAGGAGGAGTTCGAGCTGTCCTTCGATGAGCTCCTCGACCTGCCGCTGCAGGAGAGCGTCGTGACGCTCGCGTGCGTGTCGAACGAGGTCGGCGGCGACCTCATCGGCAACGCGGTGTGGCTCGGCTACCCCCTGCGCGAGCTGCTCGCCCGCGCGCGGCCGCGCGAGGGCGCCGACATGGTGCTCTCGCGCAGCATCGACGGCTTCACCGCGGGCACGCCCCTCTCCGTCCTGCAGGAGGAGGATCGCGACGCCCTGCTCGCGGTGGGGATGAACGGGCAACCGCTTCCCCTCGAGCACGGCTTCCCCGCCCGCCTCGTCGTCCCGGGCCTCTACGGCTACGTCTCCGCGACGAAGTGGGTCGTGTCGCTCGAGCTCACCCGCTTCTCCGCGGCCACGGCCTACTGGACGGACCGGGGCTGGTCGGCCGAGGGGCCTGTGAAGACCCAGTCCCGCATCGACGTTCCCGCGAACGCCGGCCGCGTCGTCGTCGCGGGGGTCGCCTGGGCGCAGCACACGGGGATCGAACGCGTCGAGGTCCGCATCGACGGCGGTGGGTGGGCGGAGGCCCGGCTCGCGACGCCCATCTCCGCGGACACGTGGGTGCAGTGGAGCCTGCACTGGGACGCGACGCCGGGCCGGCACACGCTCCAGGTGCGCGCGACCGACAGGTCGGGGACGACGCAGGGCGAGCGCGAGATCCCCGTCGTGCCGGACGGCGCGGAGGGCTGGCACACGATCGACGTGACCGTGTCCTGAGTCGCCTCCGCGCTGTATCCATCGTGCCCCGACGCTCAGTACGATGAGCCTCGAGCGAAAGGGGTCGACATGGCCGTGTTCAGTCGTGGGTTCGGAGGTCGTGCTCGCGAGAGCGCCCCTGAGCTGCCGCCCGGGCAGTTCCTCACCGAGGACTTCCCCGTGCTGTCCGCCGGCCCGACGCCCCGGATCGACACGGACGAGTGGGAGTTCACCATCCGTACCGAGACGGGCGACCAGCACCGGTGGGACTGGGCGGAGTTCCGCGCGCTGCCCTCCGAGCTGATCTCGACCGACATCCACTGCGTGACGCGGTGGTCGAAGCTCGGCACGTCGTGGCGCGGTGTCTCCCTCGACACGCTGTTCGAGAACGTCGAGTCGACCAACGACTACGTCATGGCCCACTCGTACGGCGGCTACACGACGAACCTGCCGCTCGAGGACCTGCTCGACGGCAAGGCGTGGATCGCCTACGAGTTCGACGGCGAGGACCTCGACCCCGAGCACGGCGGTCCGGCTCGTCTCCTCGTCCCGCACCTCTACTTCTGGAAGAGCGCGAAGTGGGTGCGCGGCCTCGTCATGATGGAGGACGACGAGCCGGGTTTCTGGGAGCAGAACGGCTATCACACCTACGGCGACCCGTGGCAGGAGCAGCGATACTGGTGAGCGCGCACGCACAGGCGCAGGACCGGTGACGGACTGGAAGGTCGGCACGGTCACGGACACGCGCACGGAGACCCCGACGGGACGCAGCATCATGATCGCCGTCGACGGCTGGCCCGGCAACCTCGCCGGACAGCACCTCGATCTGCGCCTCACCGCACCCGACGGCTACCAGGCCGTGCGGTCGTACTCGATCGCGAGCGCGGGCGACGGCGAGAGCGTGCAGCTCGCCGTCGACCGGTTCCCCACGGGCGAGGTCTCGCCCTACCTCGTCGACGAGCTGCTGCCCGGCGATCAGCTCGAGGTGAAGGGGCCGCTCGGCCGCTGGTTCGTCTGGACCCCCGATGACACCCGGCCGATCCAGCTCATCGCCGGGGGCTCGGGCATCGTGCCCCTCATCGCCATGGCGCGTGAGCACGCCGCTTCCGGCAGCACGACTCCCTTCCGCCTGCTGTACTCGGTGCGCACCCCGGCGGACCGCTTCTTCGCGGACGAGCTCGCCGCCCTCGAGTCCGACCTGTTCCGCGTCGACTACGTCTACACACGCGAGACGCCGGCCGACTGGCCGGTCCCCGCGGGGCGCGTCACCGCGGACGTCATCGCGTCGGCGACCATCCCCGCAGCCGACGCGCCCGGCGTCTTCGTGTGCGGGCCGACCGCGTTCGTCGAAGTCGTCGCCCGCTGGCTCGTCGACCTCGGTCACGAACCGCAGTCCGTCAAGACCGAACGGTTCGGAGGTTGACCATGGCCAGTCACGTCGACGGGAATGCTCTCGCCGGGCCGCTCTCCGAGGTCTTCCGCACCGACATGACGACGGCCGTGTGCTGCTGCGGCGGCTGCGGGGACACGACCTCACTCGCATCGGAGATGGTCTACGGCACGGACGGGCTCGCCCACGGGTCGGTCGTGCGGTGCCGCGCGTGCGACGACGTCCTCCTCACGCTCGTCGAGACCCCCGACCGCACCGTCGTGCGCTTCGCCGGCGTCACGACCCTCAGCGTGGAGCGCGAGACGCCGAACGCCTGAGCGACGCACCGTCGACCCGGCCGCTCAGGCGCGCCGACTCGCCTCGATGCGCGCGGCCCGCGCCGCACGCAGCGCCCGCTCGTCGCGACCGACGACGGCGGTGAGCGCGATGCCGAGCGCGACGCAGACGAGAATGAGGGCGAAGGTCCAGTCCCACCCGAGGATGTGCACGGCGACACCGATGCCCGTCGAGGCGAGCGTCGCACCGAGCACGTACCCGAAGAGACCCGTGAAACCCGCCGCTGTCCCGGCGACGTTGCGGGGCGAGAGGTCGAGCGCCTGCAGCCCGATCAGCATCACGGGACCGTAGATGAGTCCCCCGATGGCGACGAGGGCCGCCAGCGACACCCAGAGCGGACCGTCGCCCGGTGACAGCCAGTAGACCGCGACCGCGATGCCCACGGCAGCGAGGAAGGCGATGCCCGCAGGTGAACGACGCCCGCGGAACACCCGGTCGCTGATGTAGCCGCACAGGATGGTCCCGGGGATGCCGGCGAGCTCGAAGAGCGAGAAGCCCGCGATCCCCTCGCCGAGGCTCGCGCCGCGAACCTCGGCGAGATAGACGGGCGCCCACACGAGCACGCCGTAGCGGAGCGTGTAGACGAAGACGTTCGCGAGGGCGAGGTTCACCATCGTTCGGTTCGTGAGCACGTGTGTGCGTACCGTGTCCCAGACGGAGCCCTCCGCCGTCGCCACCTCGACGGGTGCGGGATCGTCGCGGTACTCCTCGATGGGCGGGAGGCCCTCCGACTCCGGTGTGTCGCGCAGCAGGAGCACGGCGACGACGGCGATCACGAGGCAGACGACGGCCGGGAACCAGAACACCGACTGCCACGCGCCGCCGGAGACGGCGAGAGCGAGGCCGGCGAGACCACCGGCGCCGGCACCCCCCACGTTGTGCGCCACATTCCAGAAC
>CAKTZW010000176.1 GCA_934636065.1 uncultured Labedella sp. | reverse complement strand
GCGTACTCGACCCGCCCGCCCATCGCCGTCCGAAGCTTCCCGTAGACGAGGCGGTCGAAGAGCGCGAACTTCAACCGCAGCCCGAGCGGGATCGATGCGCCGGACTCCACTGCCTTGCTGTGCTCGACCGCGACGTCGGCGGCGGCGCGGAAGATCTTGCCGCGGCCCCCGGACTCGGCCTTCTGCTCGGCGGAGTTGTAGACCTTCTCGAACACGCGGGGCACGGCCAGGAGGAACGTCGGCTTGAAGGTCCCGAGCGACGGAAGCAGCTGCTTCGTGTCCGGCTGGTGTCCGGTCTTCACACCGCCGTGCACGGCGAGGATCGAGATGAAGCGAGCGAAGACATGAGCCGTCGTGATGAACAGGAGCGTCGACGCCCCCGTGTGGACGACGTCGCTCATCGCGACCGCGGCGTTGCGCGAGAGCTCCACGAAGTTCGAGTGGGTCAGGACGCAGCCCTTGGGCTTCCCCGTCGACCCGGAGGTGTAGATGAGGGTCGCGATGTCCGAGCCGACCGCGAGCGAACGGCGTCGCTCGATCTCCTCGTCGGCGACGTCGGCTCCGGCGGCGGCGAGCTTGTCGAGGTCTCCGAGGTCGACCTGCCACACGGACCGGACCAGAGGAAGGTCCCCGTGGACTTCGTCGAACCGCGCGAAGTGCTCGGGCGTCTCGACGATCATGGCGACAGCCTCGGAGTCGCTCAGGTTCCAGTGGACCTGGCTCGGAGCGCTCGTCTCGTAGACGGGGACGAGCACGGCGCCCGCGAACCACGTGGCGAAGTCCACGAGCGTCCACTCGTAGCGTGTCTTGCACATGAAGCCGATCTTGTCGCCCGGCTCGATGCCGGCGGCGACGAGCCCCTTGGCGAGCGCGACCACCTGGCGGTGGAACTCGCGAGCGCTGACGTCCACCCACCCGCCGTCGCGGGGGAGAGCGAAGAGAGGCGCGTCGGGTGTCGACCGCACTCGATCGACGAGCAGGTCCGTCGCGTTCGCGTCGGGATCGGCCGGCACGACGGCCGGTACCACGAACTGTTCCACGTCAACTCCTTTGATGGCGCGAGAAGAGATTGTCCTCCTACTCTAAGCGCTGCCGCCGCCGCCGACGTGGCGGTGCGCGCGGGGTCCGTCGCATCCGTTCCCCTCCCGGCATACACTCGTGGAGGTCGCTCGTCCGACGGGGACGTCCCGACCTCGGCCGTTCAGGAGGTACACGCGCGTGCTCGCGATCGGAATCGACATCGGTGGGACGAAGATCGCCGGTGCCCTCGTCGACGAGGACGGCGCCATCCTCGCCGAGGCGCGGGTGCCGTCTCCGGCGTCGTCCGCTTCGCTCATCGAGGACGCCGTCGTCGCGATGGTCGAGGAGCTGGCCGCCGGACACGAGGTCGCCGGTGTCGGGGTCGCAGCGGCCGGCTTCATCGACGCCGCGCAATCGACCGTCTACTACGCGCCGAATCTCAGCTGGCGCAACGAGCCGTTCGAGGCGAAGCTCACGGCCCGGCTCGGCCTCCCCGTCGTGATCGAGAACGACGCGAACGCCGCCGGGTGGGCCGAGTTCCGCTTCGGCGCCGGTCGCCTCGTGAGCGACATGGTCGTCCTCACCATCGGAACGGGCGTCGGAGGCGCCATCGTCACGGGCGACACGCTCTTCCGCGGTGGCTTCGGGGTCGGCGCCGAGATCGGGCACATGCGCGTCGTGCCCGGCGGACTCCCGTGCGGTTGCGGCCAGCGCGGCTGCATCGAGCAGTACGCGTCCGGTCGCGCGCTCATCCGGTACGCGAACGAACTCGCCGACGCCGGCGGGATCGGGCAGACCCTCGCCGATCGTCGCGCCGAGGCGCCGATCGACGGACCGCTGCTGTCGGAGCTCATCCTCGCGGGCGACGGCGGTGCCCTCGCGGCGCTCCGGCAGCTCGGCAACTGGATCGGGCAGGCGAGCGCGAGTCTCGGGGCCATTCTCGACCCGCAGATCTTCGTCATCGGCGGCGGAGTCGCGCAGACGGGCGAGCTCCTGCTCGAGCCCATCCGGCAGGCGTACATCGAGCACATCCCCGCGCGGGGCTATCATCCGGTCCCCGAGTTCACGATCGCCGAACTCGTCAACGACGCGGGCGTCGTGGGAGCGGCCGACCTCGCGCGGATCAGCGCGGAGCGGCGCCTCCACGGCGCGCGCTTCTAGGCGGACGGGCGAGAGGAAGAGGACGACAGTGTTCTACTGGTTCATGAAGCACATCGTCGCGGGCCCGCTGCTCAAGGCGCTGTTCCGGCCCTGGGTGATCGGCGCGGAGAACGTCCCAAGGACGGGCGGGGTCATCCTCGCGAGCAACCACCTCTCGGTCATCGACTCGATCTTCCTGCCGCTCTACCTCGACCGTCGCATCTCGTTCCTCGCGAAGAGCGAGTACTTCACCGGGACGGGCCTCAAGGGGTGGGCGACGCGGATGTTCATGCGCGCGACCGGCCAACTTCCCATCGACCGATCCGGCGGGAAGGCGTCGGAGGCCTCCCTCAACACGGGGCTCGCGGTCCTTGGGCAAGGGGAGCTCCTCGGGATCTACCCGGAGGGGACACGCAGCCCGGACGCACGGATGTACCGCGGCCGCACGGGCGTCGCGCGCATGGTCCTCGAGGCGGGCGTCCCCATCGTCCCCGTCGCGATGATCGACACGGAGAAGGTCATGCCGATCGGGACGACGTTGCCGAAGCTCCGCCGTCCCGGGATCATCATCGGCGAACCCCTCGACTTCTCCCGCTTCGACGGGCTCGAGGGCGACCGCTTCGTGCTGAGGTCCGTGACGGACGAGCTCATGTACGAGTTGAACCGGCTCAGCGGCCAGGAGTACGTCGACGTCTACGCGACCACCGTGAAGGGGAAGGCCTCTTCGGTTTCGAGATAGTGTTGGGGGTTGACACCCACCCGCCCGTGGGCACAGCCGTGCCCGCTCGACGATCAGGAAACCAACCTCGTGACCCAGCTGACGGAACCAGTCGTGACGCCTGACGATTCTGTGATCGCCGGTCTCGACTATTGGCGTCAGCTGCCGATCAAGCAGCAGCCGCAGTGGGACTCGTCGACCGAGGCCGCCGCGGCCTCGGCGGAGATCGCCACGCTCCCGCCGCTCGTGTTCGCCGGCGAGGTCGACATCCTCCGCGAGCGGCTCGCGCGCGCCGCGCGCGGCGATGCGTTCCTCCTGCAGGGCGGGGATTGCGCCGAGACCTTCGCGGGCGCCACGGCCGAGCAGATCCGGAACCGCGTCAAGACGATCCTCCAGATGGCCGTCGTCCTCACCTACGGAGCCTCGATGCCCGTCGTGAAGATGGGGCGCATGGCTGGTCAGTTCGCGAAGCCGCGGTCGAGCGACACCGAGACCCGCGGCGGCGTGACGCTCCCGGCCTACCGGGGTGACATCGTCAACGGCTACGACTTCACCCCGGAGTCGCGGCGTGCGGACCCCTCGCGGCTCGTCCAGGGCTACCACACCGCCGCTTCGACCCTGAATCTGATCCGCGCCTTCACGCAGGGTGGCTTCGCCGACCTGCGCGAGGTGCACTCGTGGAACAAGGGCTTTGCGGCGAACCCCGCGAACCAGCGCTACGAGCAGCTGGCCAAGGACATCGACAAGGCGATCCGATTCATGGAGGCGGCCGGGGCCGACTTCGACGAGCTGAAGCGCGTCGAGTTCTACACCGCCCACGAGGGTCTGCTCATGGACTACGAGCGGCCCATGACGCGCATCGACTCGCGGACCGGCACGCCGTACAACACGTCGGCGCACTTCGTGTGGATCGGGGAGAGAACGCGCGAGCTCGACGGTGCGCACGTCGACTTCCTGTCGCGCGTCCGCAACCCGATCGGCGTCAAGCTCGGGCCGTCGACGACGCCGGACGACATGCTGGCCCTCGTCGACAAGCTCGACCCGGAGCGCGAACCGGGTCGGCTCACTTTCATCACGCGGATGGGCGCCGGGAAGATCCGGGATGCGCTCCCGCCGCTGCTCGAAGCCATCAAGACCTCGGACGCGACGCCCCTGTGGGTCACCGACCCCATGCACGGCAACGGCCTCACGACTCCCACCGGCTACAAGACGCGTCGGTTCGACGACGTCGTGGACGAGGTGAAGGGCTTCTTCGAGGCGCACCGCGCTGCGGGAACGCACCCCGGCGGCATCCACGTGGAGCTGACGGGCGACGATGTGACGGAGTGCCTCGGCGGCTCCGAGCACATCGACGAGGCGACTCTCGCCACACGCTACGAGTCGCTGTGCGACCCGCGACTCAACCACATGCAGTCGCTCGAGCTCGCGTTCCTTGTGGCGGAGGAGCTCGCGCAGGTCTGATCCATCGGATCGAGACGACGATGCCCCGGCGGATTCCGCCGGGGCATCGTCACATCGGTCAGAGGTTGGCCGTGATCGTGACGGTCGAGCCGCGCTTGATGGAGGTGCGGCCCTCCGGATCCTGCGACACGATCGAGAAGACGTCCTCGCCCCACAGGTCCTCCGGGACGACCGTGTTGAGTTCGACGGCGAAGCCGCGCTCCTCGAGGGCGGCCTTCGCGTTCGCGATCGTCATGCCGACGACGTCCGGGACCTCGACCAGGTCCTGTCCCTTCGAGACGACGAGAGTCACCGTGGCTCCGGGACGCAACGGACCCTCCGGGAACACGACCCGGATGACCTGTCCCTTCTCGAACTCGTCGCTGAACTCCTGCTGGTTCTCGTCGGACACGACGAGCCCGACCGACTCGAGATCGTTGCGCGCCGTGCTCTGACCCTGGCCGACGACATCGGGGACGCCGCCGACCGAGACCACGACGTCGAGCGCCGCGCCCTGCAGGACGGTGCCGGCCTCCTTCACGAAGTCCTTGCCGTCGGCGTCCGTCACGCTGAGCACGACGTCCTTCGGCACGTCGCCGGAGTACTGCTTGACCGGTTCGTTCACGGTCAGCCTGTTCGCCTCCGCGAGTTCCTGGACCTCCGCGAGAGTCTTGCCCTGCAGCATGCCGATCGACACCGGCTGCCGGCCCTGCGAGACGTAGAGCGTCACGACGCCGTTCTTGTCGACGAACGTCCCCGGTCCGGGATCCGTCCGGGTCACGAGACCCTGCGGGATGTCGAAGCTGTACTCCTGGCCCTCGGCGACCTCGAAGCCCAACTCGGTGAGCCGCGCCGACGCCTCGCTCGGATCCGCCTCCGTGAGATTGGGCACCTGCACGCGCGAGCCGGGACCCGAACCGAAGTACCAGCCGGTGCCGCCCGCAAGACCCGCGAGCAGGAG
>CAKTZW010000175.1 GCA_934636065.1 uncultured Labedella sp. | reverse complement strand
GGTTTGGTGCGCGGAGGGTTGGCGCCGCGCACGCGTTGCGCGCCCTCGAGCCCGGTGAGCGTGATCGAGTTGAGTTGCGGAAGGGTGAGGCCGAGGTCGTCGATCGCGTGCTTCAGCCGCATGCGCAGCTCACGGGCGACGTCGTCCTTCGCGTTCGCGCGCGTCTTCATCACGAGGCGGATGACGAGGGCGTCTCCCGACACCGACTCGAGGCCCCAGATCTCGGGCTGCTCGATCACGCGCGTGCGCCACTTCGGGTCGCCCGCGAGCGACTTCGCAGCCTCGAGCATCGCGCTCTCGACCTCGCGGATGTCGGCGTCGGCGGGTACGGCGAGGTCGATGATGACCCGCGACCAGCCCTGCGACATGTTGCCGATGCGCAGGATCTCGCCGTTGCGCACGTACCAGAGCGTGCCGTTGACGTCGCGCACGTGGGTGATGCGCACGCTCACGTATTCGACGACGCCGGTTGCGAGTCCGAGGTCGACGACGTCGCCGATGCCGACCTGGTCCTCCGCGACGATGAAGATGCCGTTGAGCACGTCTTTGACGATGTTCTGGGCGCCGAAGCCGAGGCCCGCTCCGAGGGCCGCGGTGAGGAGGGCGAGCGACCCGATGAAGTCGGGATTCATCGTGTTGACGACCGCGACGATGGCGATCACACCGACGACGACGTTCACGATGTTCGAGAGCACGGTCCCGATGGTCCGGGTGCGCTGGACGAGCCGAACGGCCGCGAGCGGCGAGACGTTGAGCTCCTTGGTGTCGTCGGCGTTGTTCGAGCGCTTGACGCCGTTCACGATGCGATCGACGACGCGGCGGATGCCCAGCCGGAGCAGCCAGACGGCGACGAAGGCGAAGACGACGATGAGGACGATCGCCGTGATCTTGCCGAGGAAGGTCGCGAAGAACGCTTCGAGTGCTTCCTGGATCTCGGTGAGGTTCATTGGAGCCAGTCTACCGACCGGGTCCTCCGGACGAGCAGAGCGCCGGGTCACCCCCTGTGGGATGCCCGGCGCTCGACGGGACGGCCCGGTCAGCCGGCGTCGCGTGCCTGAGCGGCGATCGCGCGCTCGACGCCCGCGAGGTTCTCGAGCACGAGTCGCCGCAGCGCCGCAGGCTGCTCGGGGTTCGCGTCGAGCCACCTGCGCGTCGCGTCGGCGAGCTCCTGGTCGGCGAGCGCGCCGGGGTACATCCCCGTCACGAGGTACTCCGCGATCTTGTAGCTTCGCGAATCCCAGATGTCCACGATCGAGGCGAAGTACCGCTCGACGAAGGGCCGGAGCACCTCCGTGTCCGCGGCTCGCTGGAAGCCGAGCCCCGTGGAGCGGACGATCGTGTTGGGCAGCTTGTCCGAGTCGACGACCGACGACCAGGCCGCGGCCTTGCCCTCAGCGGTCGGGATCGCGGCGCGCGCATGCGCGGCGGACTGCTGGCCCGTCGCCGTGTTGTCGGCGGCCAGCTCGGCGTCGATCACCGCGTCGTCGGCGCGACCGCCGGCCGCCAGCGCGATCAGCAGCTCCCAGCCGAGGTCGGTGTCGATGTCGAGACCCTCGAGCGTCTCCGTCCGGTCGCGCAGCGTCTCGATGATGTCGAGGTGCTCGTCGGTCGACGCGAGCGCCGCGAAGAACTTGACGAACTGGAACTGCGCGTCGCTCCCCGGCGCGGCCTCGCGTGCGAGTCGCCAGAGCGCCGTCGCGGATGCCGCGCTCGCGGCCGCCCGCTTCTCCGGCGCGATGTACGCGCCGACCGCGAGGAGCAGCTGGTTGAGCGTCGTGCGGATCGTCGTCGACTCGGTCTCGCTCGCGATGTTGCCGAGCACGAGCTCCACGTAGTCGCTCACGGCGGCCTCGGCGTCGCGCGTGGCGTCCCAGGCGGATCCCCAGACGATGGAGCGCGCGAGCGGGCTCTCGATCCCACCGAGGTGAGCGATGGCCGTCGTCCAGGACTGCTCGTCGAGTCGGATCTTCGCGTAGGCGAGGTCGTCGTCGTTGAGGAGCACGAGGTCGGGACGGGCGAGTCCGATCAGTTCGGGGACCGGTGACGCGGCACCGTCGATGTCGACCTCGACGCGGTGGGTGCGGGTGAGCGATCCGCCCTCGAGGGCGTAGAAGCCGATCGCGAGTCGGTGGGGACGCAGCGTCGGGTAGTCCTCCGGCGCGGTCTGCTCGACCACGAAGGAGGCGATCGCGCCGTCGTCGTCGGTCTCGATCGCCGCACGCAGCGTGTTGACGCCCGCCGTCTCGAGCCAGAGCTTCGACCACGACCGCAGCTCGCGGCCGCTCGTCCGCTCGAGCTCGTCGAGGAGATCGGTCAGGACCGTGTTGCCGTAGGCGTGCTTCGTGAAGTACGCGGACACCCCGGCGAGGAAGTCCTCCTGGCCGACCCACGCGACGAGCTGCTTGAGCACGGAGGCGCCCTTGGCGTAGGTGATGCCGTCGAAGTTCACCTGGACGTCCTCGAGGTCCCGGATCTCCGCGACGATCGGGTGCGTCGACGGAAGCTGGTCCTGCTTGTAGGCCCAGGACTTCTCCATGGCGGAGAAGGTCGTCCACGCCTCGGTCCATTCGGTCGCCTCGGCGACGGCGAGTGTCGACGCGTATTCCGCGAACGACTCGTTGAGCCAGAGATCGTTCCACCACTTCATCGTGACGAGGTCGCCGAACCACATGTGGGCCAGCTCGTGGAGGATCGTAACGACGCGGCGCTCCTTGACGGCGTCGGTCACCTTCGAGCGGAAGACGTAGGTCTCGGTGAACGTGATCGCTCCGGCGTTCTCCATCGCCCCCGCGTTGAACTCCGGTACGAAGAGCTGATCGTACTTCTCGAACGGATAGGGGAGGCCGAAGGCCTTCTCGAAGAACGCGAAGCCCTCGCGCGTCTTGTCGAAGATGTAGTCGGCGTCGACGAAGTCGGCGAGGCTCTTCCGGGCGAAGACGCCGAGGGGGACCGTCCGGCCGTCGCTCGAGGTGAGCTCGCTGCGCACCGAGACGTATGGACCGGCGACGAGTGCGGTGACGTAGGAGGACAGCACCGGCGTCGGGGCGAAACTCCAGGTGCTCACGCCGTCGCGGACCGCGACGGGCTCGGGCGTCGGCGAGTTGCTGACGACGCTCCAGGACGACGGTGCCGTCACCGTGAACGCGAACGTCGCCTTGAGGTCGGGCTGCTCGAAGACGGCGAACATGCGGCGCGAGTCGGGGACCTCGAACTGGGTGTACAGGTACACCTCGTCGTCGACGGGATCCACGAAGCGGTGCAGCCCCTCACCCGTGTTGGTGTACAGCGCATCGGCCACGACCGTGAGCTCGTTCTCCTCCGCGAGTCCGTCGAGCTGGATGCGGACGCCGTCGCTCACGAGAGCGGGGTCGAGCTCGCGCCCGTTCAGCGTGACCGAGTGGACGCGCGCCGTGATCGCGTCGATGAACGTCGAGGCACCGGCCGTGGCGGCGAAGCGGACGGTCGTCGTGCTGAGGAACGTCTCAGCGCCGGTCGTGAGATCGAGCGACACGTCGTAGCTCGTGGTCGAAACGACCGCCGCGCGCTCGATCGCTTCGGCTCTCGTGAGGTTCTCTCCGGGCAACGGGGCCTCCTGTGATGTGATCGGATTCTGTCCATCGGCCAGCCTAGTGCGGCTCCTCGGCACGGCTACGGGGTGGCCTCGAGGCGGCTCGACGTTAGAGTCGGGACATGACCTCCACTGACACCGCGGCCGGCTTGGGCCGTCACAGCGCCGACACCGTCACCGTCGATTTCTGGTTCGACCCGTCCTGCCCGTGGGCCTGGATGACGTCGCGTTGGGTCGACGAGGTCGCGCGTCACCGGTCGCTGGACGTCACCTGGCACATCATGAGTCTCGCAGTCCTCAACGAGGACAAGGACGTCTCCGAGGAGTACCGTGCGTTCTTCCCGCGGGCGCTCCGTTACACCCGGCTCGTCTCGGCGGCGAAGGAACTCCACGGCGACGCGATCGTGAAGCCGCTCTACGACGCGCTCGGGACCCGCATCCATCCGGGTGGGAGCACCGACTCCGACGAGGTCATCGCCGGAGCCCTCACCGAGGTCGACCTCGACGCCGACTTCGCCCGGTATGCCGACTCCGACGAGTTCGATGCGCCGATGCGTGCCAGTCACTTCGACGGGATCGACCGCGTCGGCCAGGAGGTCGGGACGCCGGTCCTGTCGGTCGACGGCGTCGCGTTCTTCGGCCCGGTGATCTCGCCGG
Source organism: uncultured Labedella sp. (assembly GCA_934636065.1). Lineage (GTDB taxonomy): Bacteria > Actinomycetota > Actinomycetes > Actinomycetales > Microbacteriaceae > Labedella. The sequence continues at coordinate 1,056 of CAKTZW010000175.1, read as the reverse complement.
CACCGAAGGGCGACGAGGCCGTCGCGCTGTGGGACGGCGTGGTCGCGGCGGCCCCCTATCCCGGGTTCTTCGAGCTCAAGCGCACGCGCACGGTCGATCCGATCTTCGACTGATCCGGCCGGCCCGGCCGGGGAGGATCGGTCTCGGGACGCGCCGTAAACTGGGGTGATGCGCATCCACATCGCGACAGATCACGCCGGACTCGACTTCTCCCGTCGATTGCAGAGCCACCTGACCGAGGCCGGTCACGAGGTCGTCGACCATGGTCCCGCGACTTACGAGCCGCTCGACGACTACCCGGGGTTCTGCATCGCCGCGGCCGAGGCCGTCGTGCGCGATCGCGCGTCCGGAGAGGAGGCGCTCGGCGTCGTGTTCGGGGGCTCGGGCAACGGCGAGCAGATCGCGGCGAACAAGGTGGTGGGGGCGCGGGCGGCCCTCGTGTGGAACGAGAGCACGGCGCTGCTCGCTCGTCAGCACAACGACGCGAACGTCATCTCGATCGGCGCGCGACAGCACACGGTCGACGAGGCGATCGGTTTCATCGACGCCTTCATCGCGGAGCCGTTCTCGCACGACGAGCGTCACGAGCGTCGCATCGGACAGATTGCGGCGTACGAGGAGTCGCGCGGCACGGCGCATGCCTGAGGGGCACTCCGTCCATCGGATCGCACGTCAGTTCCGTCACAACTTCGCCGGGCACACGGTCTCGGCGTCGTCCCCGCAGGGCCGCTTCGCCGAGGGGGCAGAGGTGATCGACGGTCGTGAGCTGCTCGGGGCCGTCGCCGTCGGGAAGCAGATGTTCGTCGAGTTCGATGGGGACGTGTTCCTGCGCGTGCACCTGGGGCTCTACGGCGCGTGGGACTTCGCGGGGCGCGTCGACTCCGACCCCACGATCGCGTCGGCGGGTGGCCGGATGGGGCAGACCAATCAGCGAGGCACGGTGCTCCCGTCCAGCAGCGTCGTCGATGGAGCGTTCGAGGACTCGTTGTCGAGCATCGGTGCGCCTCGGCGCGCTCGCGTGCGGATGTCGGAGCAGACGAATGCTCTCCCGGACGA
>CAKTZW010000174.1 GCA_934636065.1 uncultured Labedella sp. | reverse complement strand
CGGACATCGTGCGCGGGGAGCGACGCGTGCGGGTCTTCGATCGCGTCGGCTCTCGCGCCCTGCGCGTGCTCGACCCCGACGCCCCGGTCCGTCGCACGACGACGGACATCGGGCACTTCCCGCCCGACGAGCGCTGGGTCATCGAGGGGCGGTTCTCTCCGGCTGAGGACGCGGCGACGATGGAGGTGACCGCGATCGACGGCTACGTCGCCGAGGAGCGCTACGCCGGCACCGTGGCGCTCACCGTCGCCGACGAGCCCCTCGAGCTCACCGTGACGGGCGGCCCGTCGGGGCTGCGCGCGGTCATCGCGGACGGCACGAGCGGGACGGAGAGCTACAGGTTCCGCTTCCTCCCCATGCCGGCACCGGGCCCGGATGGCGTCGTGCGCGTGGACTTCAACCGGGCCTACCTGCCGCCGTGCGCCTTCAGCGACGAGTACGTGTGCCCCCTCCCGCCCGCGAACAACCGCTTCAGGACGCCGGTGCGGGCCGGGGAGACGGCCCTCGTGACGGCGCCGGACGGGACGGACTGACCATGGCCTCGCGTCTCGCGGACGCCGTCAGCCCCTATCTGCGCGCCCACGCCGACAATCCCGTCGACTGGTGGCCGTGGGGCGAGGAGGCGTTCGCCGAGGCGCGCCGGCGCGACGTGCCGGTCTTCGTCTCGATCGGCTACGCCACCTGCCACTGGTGCCACGTCATGGCGAGGGAGAGCTTCTCGGACCCGGAGGTCGCGCGGCTTCTCGCCGACTCGGTCGTGAGCATCAAGGTCGATCGGGAGGAGCACCCCGGCGTCGACGCCGCGTTCCTCGCGAGCGCGAGCGCGTTCACGAAGAACCTGGGCTGGCCGCTCTCGGTCTTCGCGACGCCCGACGGCGAGGTGTTCTTCGCCGGAACCTACTTCCCGCCGGCCGACGTGCAGGGCCACCCGTCCTTCCGCCGCGTGGTCGCCGCCGTCGTCGACGCCTGGACTGACCGACGGGAGCAGGCGCTCTCGACGGGGGCGGCCGTCGCGAACGCCGTCCGGGCCAGCGCGTCCACGGCGGAGACGGAGTCGGCGACGCCCGACCGGGCGGCCATCGACCGGGCTGTGGACCTCCTGCGCCGAGCGGAGGACACGGTCAATGGGGGCTTCGGGGGAGCCCCGAAGTTCCCGGTCGCGCCGGCCCTGCTCTTCATCCTCGAGGCGGGTGCCGACGATCTCGCTGCGCGTTCGCTCGCGGCCATGGCGCGCTCCGACCTGCGCGACCCGGTCGAGGGCGGCTTCTTCCGCTACGCCACGATGGCGGACTGGTCCGTCCCGCACTACGAGCGCATGCTCTACGACAACGCCCTGCTGCTCGACGCCTACACGCTCGCGTGGCAGCACGATCCGAGTCGCTCGTGGGCCGCGGACGCGGCCGCGGGGATCGCCCGCTTCCTCACGGAGACGCTCCGCATCGATGGCGGCTTCGCGAGCGCGCAGGATTCCGAGAGCGTCGTCCGGGGAGAACGGAGCGAGGGCGGCTACTACTTGTTGTCGGCGACGGAACGGAGCGCCGAGACGCCGCCGGCGCTCGACCGCAAGGTCCTGACCGGCTGGAACGGCCTCGCGATCGGTGCGCTCGCCCGCGCCGCCGTCGCTTTCGAGTACGAGGGGTGGCTCGCGGCCGCCGTGGGCGCCGCCGACGAGCTCGTCTCCGGGCATCGGCGGGAGGACGGCTCGCTCGTCCGCGCGACCCTCGACGGTCGTGCGTCGACCGCCGTCGCGACGCTCGAGGACCACGGCATGCTCGCGTCCGGACTGCTCGCGGCGGGACTCGCGGCGGAGCGACCCGATCTGGTCGCGACGGCGCGGAGGGTGCTCGACGTCGTGCTCGACGAGGAGGGCGTCCTCCACGAGCCGAGCGGGGGAGACCCGGTCCTCGTCGCGCGGGGGCTCGCGCTCGCCGGAGACCCGTCGGAGGGCGCGTACCCCTCGGGGCGGAGCGCCTGCGCGACGGCGGCCTTCGAGCTCCACGTGCTCACGGGGGAGCGCCGGTACCGCGTCGCGGCCGAGCGGGCCGTCGGCGGGGTCGCCGACCTCGCCCTCGCATCTCCGGTGTCGTTCGGGACGAGCCTCGCGCTCGCCGCGCGGCTCGACGCCCAGCTCGTCCAGCTCGTCATCGTGCGGCCGGACGACGTCCAGCGCGGGACCGACGCCCTCTGGCGTGCTGTCGGCCCGGCCCCCCAGGCGACGATCGCCGTCTCCGTCTCCGACACGACGGCACGGGCGCTCGCCGAGGAGGGCTTCGCGCTCTTCGACGCCCGCTCGACCGTGGGCGACCGCACCACCGCCTACGTCTGCCGCGAATTCGTGTGCCGCCTGCCCGTGACCGACGCGGACGCCGTGACGGCGGGGCTCGCGGGAGGCGACGGCTTGTAGGCTCGACGCGGAGGACTCACGTGGCGAGCACGGGCACACACGCGAATGCGAACGGGGCGCTGACGCTCGCGTTCGTGCGCGGCGTGCTCCCCGGCAAGTGGCAGCGGATCTGGAACCGGCGCCACCCCGACGCGCCACTCGAGCTGCTCCCGACCGAGCAGGAGTCGCAACTCGACCCCGTCCGGGACGCGCGCGCCGATCTGGCGTTCGTCCGGCTGCCGCTCGGCGACGCCGTCGAGCCGGAGCTCGTGCACGTGATCCCGCTCTACGAGGAGGTCACCGTCGTGCTCGCGAGTGCCGATCATGTCGTCGCCGCGGCGGACGAGGTCACGGCGCAGGATCTCGAGGGGGAGCTCGTGCATCCGACGGACGCGACGCTCCTCGACACGATCGAGGTCGTGCGCGCCGGCGTGGGCGTGCTCGTGCTGCCCCAGTCCGTCGCGCGGCTCACGGGCGGGAAGGGCCTCGAGTGGCGGCCCCTGCGCGACGCGGCGCCCTCCCGCATCGCCCTCGTCTGGCCGAGGCCCGGCGACGACGCGGACGCCGCTCTCGTCGACGACCTCGACGAGTTCGTGGGCGTCGTGCGGGGGCGCGGCGAGAACAGCTCGCGAGGTCGGTCCGCGCAGGCTGCGACGACCCGCGGACGGGAGGGTGCCCGCGAGGCGGAGCCGCGTCGCACCGAGAACGCCCGTCCCGGTCGTCGCGGGGGCGGATCGAAACCGACGCCCGGGCGCTCGCGTACATCGCGCAACGGACGATCGGGCCGCCGGTGAGCGCGAACGGCCGGTTGCGCCGTGCGACGACCGCGGCACTCGCCGCCGTCGTCGCGGTGGTCGTGGGCGCGTGCGGGTCGCCGGAGCGTCCGGTGGACGACCTCGGTCCGACGCCCGTCCCCGACGTCGCGGCGTCGCCGAGCGCGTTCCCCGTCGGAGCGAGCGTCGACTACCAGCTCGGCGGCTCGTACGCGCCCTCCGAGGACGTCGGGATCGTCGTGCGCGACAGCACGGCGGAGCCCGCCGACGGCGTGTGGTCGATCTGCTACGTCAACGGATTCCAGACCCAGCCGGCGGTGAGCGAGGAGTGGGTCGCCGACCGGCCCGAGCTCGTCGTCCACGTCGACGGCGAGCCGCTCGCGGATCCGAACTGGCCGGACGAGTACATCCTCGACACGTCGACCCCCGCGAACCGCCTCGCGATCATGGGCGTCATGGGTCCGGTCATCGACGCGTGCGCCGACGACGGCTTTGACGCGATCGAGATCGACAACCTCGACAGCTTCACCCGGGCCGACGAGCGGATGACGGCGGAGTCGAACTTCGCCCTCGCCTCCCTCTACGCCGAGCGCGCCCACGGCCGTGGACTGGCGATCGGCCAGAAGAACGCCGCCGAGTTGTCCGCCGACGCGCGTTCGGCCGTCGGCTTCGACTTCGTCGTCGCGGAGGAGTGCCACCGCTGGGAGGAGTGCTCCGCGTACACCGACGTGTACGGGGACGCCGTCATCGACATCGAGTACGCCGACGACCTGCGCGGCGGCTTCGCCGACGTGTGCGCCGACCCGGAGACGCCGGCGTCGACGGTGCTGCGGGACCGCGAGCTCGTGCCGGCGGGCGAGCCGGGCTACGTCTTCGAGCTCTGCTGACCCGCGACGCTCACGGCGTCGCCCGCGACGCTCACCGCGACGTCAGGCGCCTCCGGCGAGGGAGGCGACGGCCTTCGCGACGCGGCGAGCCCGCGTCTCCGGATTGGCGGTCCCCTCGACCGAGGTCACGTGGGCCTTCCGCGCGCTCGGCGACAGCGCGTCGAACGCCGACCGGACGCCCGCCGCGGCGAGGGCCGCGGCGAGATCCTCGGGCACCTCGACGGTGCGGGGGGCGGTGTCGAGCTCGAGGGTCACCTCGACCGTGTCGCCGGCGCTGAGCCCGGCGGGCTCGCGATGCTCCGCCGCGACCGGGATGAGGAACCGGCCGCCCATGGCTCCGATCGTGCTCCGGTAGCTGTAGTCGCCGAGCGTCACGAGGACGGCCGGGCGCTTGCCGCCGCCGAGCGACTCGAGGACCTCCGGCGGCACCTCGATCCCCGTCGCCGTCTTCCGCGCGAGCTCCAGGACTGCTGTGAACGAGACGGACATCCTCATCCCTTCGTCGGGGCCGGGCCCGGGTCCGACGACGAAGCGAGGGCCGGGCGTGGCCGGTGGTCGTGAGCCTAGCGGAGCTGCTTCCGCGCCGAGATCTGCCCCGTGTCGAAGCCCAGCAGATGCAGACCGCCGTGGAACCGCGCGTGCTCGACCTTGATGCACCGGTCCATGACGACGGTGAGGTTCTTCGCCTCGGCGTCGTACGCCGCCTCCTCGTTCCAGATGCCGAGCTGGACCCAGATCGTCTTCGCCCCGATCGCGACGACGTCGTCGACGACGGACGGGATGTCGGAGGGCTTGCGGAACACGTCGACGATGTCGGGGACCTCGGGGAGCGACGCGAGATCGGGGTAGGCCTTCCGGCCGAGGATCGTGTCGGCGTTCGGGTTGACGAAGTAGACGCGGTAGTCGCTCGACTGCAGCAGGTAGGTGCCGACGAAGTAACTGGAACGGGCGGGATTGGGCGAGGCGCCCACGATCGCGACGGATGTGGCGGACCGGAGGATCTGCAGGCGCTGCTTCGCGTCCGGTCCCGTCCAGGTGCGTTGCGTCCGCAGGAGCTTCGCGAGCGGCGAGCTCGTGGGCAGCTCGCACGTCAGTCCGTTCTGCAGTCGGGTCGCGACGAGTTCCGACACGGTCACACCTCCACGGCGGCGGCGAGCGCCTGATCGAGATCGTCGATGATGTCCTCGGGGTCCTCGATGCCGACGCTGATGCGGACGACGCCCGGGAGCACTCCCGCGT